>CADCRJ010000277.1 GCA_902803735.1 uncultured Spirochaetaceae bacterium | reverse complement strand
GCCTGTATTTCAGGATACTCAGCTTATTACATTTCCTGCCATGATCTTGTTGAATCTTTGATAAAGGCAAAGGAGCAGAACAGACTTTCAAGAAAACTCAGATGGTTCGCAAAGCCGAATATCCTTCTTGTTGATGAAGTCGGATATGAACCTTTGAATGCAGAGGAAACCCATGTTCTCTTCCAGCTTATAAACGTAAGGTATGAAACCGGATCAGTGATTATGACAAGCAATAAAACATTTGGAAGATGGACTGAGTTTATGAATAATGATGAAGCAGTTGCTACGGCAAGTCTGGACAGACTTCTGCACCACTGCCATATAGTCAGCCTGCAGGCGGATTCCTACAGAATGAAGGACCGCATGAAGGTCGGAGCCGTCGGCTTCGATTAATATATTTTTTTGTCTGAAAGCGGAAATTTTAAACCGGCAAATTCAGGAAATTTCTCGCCGGCATTGACAAATGCCAGATTGCGTGTATTTATCCCTTGGAGATACTGAATCAAAAGCGAAAAATAAGGTATTATCTACAGTACAGGATAAGACCGAAAGCCTTTTTGAACTGTATAAATCAAAGAACATTCCGGTAATCTTTGAATTGAACAAAGGAAATCACTTTACGGAACCTGTGCTGCGTATAGCTAAAGGAATTAAATGGATTTTGGAGCAATAGAAGCAACAGATAAGAAATAAGGAGCAAAAATGGAAATCATAAATGGTTTAGTTTATGTTGATTATAGAGACAACATTATAGTTGATAAAGATAATCCTATTCTTGCATTTAAGGCTAATCGAGACAGATTTACTAATTCTTCAAGCCAAAAGGCATATGCTGGATTACCCCAAATCGGAAGCATAAGATCAGAAGATGCTATAACTTGGAATTATTTTCGCAGTTTGCAAAAGAAAAACAATTATAAGTCATTTTCTGAACTTATTGGTTACAATATTGAAAATCCAGAGATATTATTATGGACACTATCATTTACAGAATCTGCAGATGAGTTCCAATATATTTGTGGCCAAAAGATTAGAACTGTTGATGGAATATATAAGGGCCAAATTACCGAAGCTGATGTTATTATAAAAACAAAAATTCATCTTTTTATAATTGAGTGCAAACTTGGGGTAAAAGACCAGTATCCTAAACATTTATGGAATTGTTATCCATCTTCAAAAGGTCCAGAATTAAGAAGAACAATTTATTGCGGAATTAGGTGTTACTCCTGTATTAATATCCTTGACGAACAAAACTTGGTGGACTAGAACTAAAAATGGTATATCTCCAGCAGATATATGGAATGAATTTGAAAAACAAATAAATCAAGATAGATTAACAATAAAAAATGTTTTTTGGCAGGATATTAACGAGAATGGCTCCCTGAATAAATATCTGACAAATCATCCTTGTTTATTTTAGAAAATGAGCACTCTATTTAAGCTTTACAGTGTTATTGGATAAGGTGGAAAAATAGGGTGTTTTGGAGAGCAAAATTCTCAGAAAGAAATATTCTTTGGTAGACAGAATATACAGTGTCTACCAGAGCCAAAATTATTTTGATTTTTTTTCCTGCAAAGCAGGGTAATTAAAGTGTTTTAAGACCAAAGTCCTTAGAAGTTTGCTGATATTCGTGAACTCAGGAACGGATTTTTGTACAAATTCCCATTCTTCCTCACGAAAAGATACAGAAACTATTCTTCTTTTTGTTGTGTTCATAATTTATTTGTAATACAAACCCCCCAGCTTTGTCAAGCAAAAGTTTAAAGTTTTTTAATTGTTGGTTTAAAAATCTGTAAACTGATTTCATCTGTAACAGATAGGATGGTGGATTTTTTGAATTTAAAAAAAATTTTTTGGTTTATTTCTTGGACTATTTTTTACTGGCAAATTTTTTTTATTTTTTTTAGATTCCAATACTTTTCTTAGGTTTTTTATCTATTTATTTATATTATATATAAATAAATTGTAACATTGTAACACAGAAATTAAGATTTTAGTATTAACTTATACGAAAAAAAATTTTTTATACAAAAGTATTAGTTTTTAAAATTTTTTTTTCGTATAAAGATAATGCGAATTTGATTGATTAAGTGTTACAATGTTACAGGCCTCTTGGGGATATGTTACAATCATCGAAAAAAAAGGTACTGCCAGACGGGGGTACGCCTCTGCAATTATTCGGCGGCGGGTGCGATTGAAAAAACACGGGCCATGTTTAAAGTTTAGTTTAAAAATTGGTTTATGACATAGTAAAGTTTAAAAATCCAGAATAAAATAAAGATATGGAAGTCTCTGCATCTGAATTTGCGCGAATGTGTGGAGTTTCGGCGATGGCGGTTTCCAAAAAGATAAAAGCAGGAACGCTGGTCAGAAATAGTGCCAAAAAGCTCGACACTGATAACGCAATTAACAGGGCGTATCTGGAAAACAAACAGGCTGCTCTTAGAAACAAACTAAAGACTCGTGAGCTGGAAGAATCTGTCAAAAACGATATTGATTCTGAATCTGTTGTTGTCGATGCTGAAATTTATGATTCAAAAACTTCCGAACATTGTAACACATCTTCTTCTGCCGCCCAGCTGGGCGTAAACACGCAAAAAAATCTTGCATCTGCGGGCTGTGCAGCGTCTTATCCTGGTAAGAATATTTTTGAGAGCGAGAATAAAGCAAAGCTGATGCAGGATATGACGCTCAAGCAGCTTCTCCGAACTTTCGGAACGGTGGATAATGTCGAGCGTTATTCAAAGATTCTGCGAGACCTTTCTACAGCTGACGAACGAGAGCAGAAAACTCAGGAGCGTCGGTTGGAACAGATTCCGAGGGATTTTGTGGTGCAGAATCTTTTCGGGTATGTGGACCAGCTAATGAACCAGCTTCTGGATGTTCCAGAGTCGGTGTGCGACCAGATTGTTGCCGTGCTGACAGCCGGAGGCGATGACATG
>CADCRJ010000276.1 GCA_902803735.1 uncultured Spirochaetaceae bacterium | reverse complement strand
TGAGTGCCTCGCGTACGATTGCAGAACCAATCATGCCTGTGGCCCCTGTAAGAATAAGTTTTTTCATCAAAAATAAAACTCCTTTAGTTGCTGAACTCTGCCAATTTTTGCTTTAATTCATTAATATTATGAACGATTTTTGTGCATCCAAGTTTAAGCTCATCTGCAGTTCCCGTCCCCCAAAGCACCCCGATTGCTGGAATATTATTTTCTAGTGCGGCAAGTGCATCCGTTTCCATATCACCAATTCCTATAAATTTTTCATTCGGATATTCAGCCATACAAAGTTCAAACAATTCTATTTTAGTTTTTCTTTTGTCATCGGCAGATTTCATATAGGTATATGGAGTAACTACAGATGCAAAATATTTTTTCCAGCCTAGTTTTTCCAGAATTCGTCCTGTCGCAAGGTCTGGTTTGTTAGTAACTATGTGGTGTACAAATCTTGTATCAGCAAGGATTTCTTCTATTCCTTCATATGGCGGAGTATGATTAAAACCACAGCTATCATAGTTATTACGGAAGTTTCTTATAATCTCACTTTTTTTATCCGCTGTAAGAACATCAGATGAAAATGCAGCATCTAAAATCTTATCAATTGTAGGACCAACTCTGAAAGGAGCTTTTTGTTTTTGCTCAGAAAGACCTACTTGCCTAACAGATTTTACAAGAGCTTCCAAAACTTCTTTTTCAGAGTCAATAAGAGTACCATCTAAATCCCAGATAATATGCAGTTTTTTCATATATCTATTACAGCGAAAAAGCCTCCTCCTTTATCGATTTCATTTCTTCTTCCGGCAAAAATGGGAACATATCTTCCAAAGTTGGAGAAACCATTGAACCGTCAGGAAGCTTTTTAGAAGAAAGCTTTGGACTAAAGAACTGTTCTGGATTTAAAACAGCTTCAATAATAACAGGACCGTCTATATTCAAAGCTTGCTGGATATTTTCATCAGCAGTTGAATACCTATTTACTTTTACATAAGGAATCTGATAAGCATAAGCAATTCTTTCAAGCTCAGGGAATGACAAATCTCCACTCTCCCGACCTACTCCAATTTCACAGTGATTAGAAAAAAGATTTCTTTGAGTCTGTCTTATTGAATGGTAGCCGTCATTATTCAAAACAACAATCTTAAGATTCAATTTATTATGGAATATTGTCTGAAGCTCCTGAATATTCATCTGAAGACTTCCGTCACCTTCAATACAGATGGTGCGTTTATCACCACGTCTTACAGCAACTCCTAATGAAGCAGGAAGACCATAGCCCATTGCAGCACAGCCGGAATTAGTAAACAATCTTGTATTTTTCTTAATAATTCCAGCCTGAAATCCTACTACACAGGCACTACCGTTACTACATACGACAGCATCATCATCACTAAGATTTTTGAAAAGAGAATCTATAAAGGCATATGGATTTATAGGGCTCTCTTCTTTTTTCATTTTTGAAAGACAAGCCGGGTAACGAAGATTTATATTATGAGCCCAGATAGTCCACTTTGAATGGTCAGCAAAAGCACTTTTCGAATTGCACAATTTTTCAATAACATCTTTTACATTTGCATAAAGAGGCATATCAATTTTTAGTGTCGGCTTCATTAATTCAGCGGGGTCAATATCAACCATTATCTTATATGCATCTTTACCAAAGTTTTCCCAGTTATAGCTGATTTGTCTTATATTAAGACGACACCCCAGAACTAAAAGCAGGTCGGAATACTGAGCTACAAAGTTGCCACCCCTTGTACCAACAGTTCCCGGTCTGCCTGCAAAACACGGATTTTCATCTTCTATTACATCATGTGCATTCCAAGCCGTAACAACAGGAATTCCAAGTTTTTTTACAAGCTTCTGGAAAGCATCATAACTTCCACTAAGCCGGATTCCTTCACCTGCAAAAATTACCGGGCGCTTTGCAGAGTTTAATTTCTTAACTATTTCTTCGATTTTCGAATATTCAATTTCAGGTGAAAGCTCACGAGAATCTTCTGCATTATTATAGTGATGTAATTCATCAGTCTCGATTGTTGCACCCTGAATATTTAATGGTACATCAATCCAGCAAGGTCCTGGGCGGCCGTTCATAGCTAAAAACAAAGCCTTTTCAAGTATATATGCAATATCATTGGCATTTTCTACCATCATTGCATATTTAGTCATTGTTTTTACGGTATCAACAATATTGAATTCCTGATCTCCAAGCTGGCGTAATGGAAGTCTGGTAGAACGGATTGTAGTTGCAAATTTTACCTGTCCGGAAAGTACTAGCATAGGAATGGAATCAAGCCAGCCTCCCATAACACCAGTAATTGCATTAGTTCCACCAGGACCGCTAGTAACACAAACAGCAGCTATTTTTCCGCTGTAACGGGCATAACCTTCAGCGGCAATCGCACATGCCTGCTCGTGATGATTGTATGTACTGTGCAATTTTGGATGATGGCCCAAAGCATCATTCAAATGCATTGCTCCACCACCTGTTACAGTAAAAACATCTGTAATTCCGTTATTAGCTAAAAAATCTGCTATATAATCTGCAACACGCTGTTTCAGTTTTCTGTCCTAAAAATATTTACTTGGAGTAATTGTTGAAATATTAATTATATTCTTTACAGAATCTATATAAGTTTTCAACGCGTCATTTCTCGAAGATATATTGCTTTTGTCATAAAGTAATTTTACGTAATCTGAATAATAGCAACTATTTACATCTTCTGAATACCCGTCAAATCCAGCAAGTTTTATAGATTTTACGCCAATCTTTAATGCAAGATTTACAAGCAAAACAAGAGGATTATCATAAATTGCATCTACATCAGATTTAAGATTTGCAAAATTAACAATGTAATCAACTTTTTCCTTTGCTTCAGTAATATTAGAAGTACATATCAATTTAATATTATCATGATGTGCATAGATTCTGCTGAAAAACTGGCTGTAACGTTTTGAATTTCCCATAAATACATAATCAACAGGGAATTCATTGTTTAAGAAGTTAACGCTGAATACGATTGGCTTACAACTTGAAATATATTCCTTTATTTTCGCTTCATTTTCTTTTATAGATTTTCCTGGTCCTATAAGTAAAATCTCTTTTTCTGAAAGTTCAGAAGTAAGCTTTGAAATATATTCTTTGTCATTCACTTCTGTATTTTGAAAATCCTGATACAATTTTTCACAAAGCTCTTTATCATACAAAAGATTTTTGTCTTCTTCTTTTGGAAGACGAGAAAGAATTTCATTCATCTGTTTTACAGAAAGAGTTTTCTTTTCAAGAAGTTGTGTAACATAGTTCGGATGACATTCATTCAAAGCCGAAATATAGAACATAGGACGATAGCCCCACTCCTTTTTCGCAAATTCTTTTGTTATATCAATATCAATAGCTTCCTGAATCTGGTTGATATCGTAATGCTTTCCAAACCTATCGTTCATGTACATAGCAACGAGCTCTGTACATGCGTTACCGGCACTTTTTCCCATACCGAACAAAGTTCCATCTATGGAAATATCGCGATTCTTTACATTTTCCATTACTGCAATTGTATTCGAATATGCTAGTTGAAAATTATTATGAGCATGATAACCAAGAATAATATTCTTATTCAAATGTGCGTTCATGATATTACAGTAATGAAGAAGTTTATCACTGTGCATAAGTCCATAAGTGTCTACAATCGTAACAGCATATGGCTCAATTTTGTTTATTTTATTTATCAGTGTAATCATTTCTTCATCGCTGAAAGTCGTTACAGAAACAGGATTAATAAAAAGTTTATATCCCTTATCTTTTATCTGACGGCAAAAATCAAGGGCCTTATCCTGCAAATGCTTCTTAAAAATTACACGAATCCCATCTAGATGGCTTTCCGACTTTGGTGCGA
>CADCRJ010000275.1 GCA_902803735.1 uncultured Spirochaetaceae bacterium | reverse complement strand
TCTCTTGTTGTTTTGCTTCAGTCGCCACGGTTCAAAATTTTCTTTTTTCTCAGAAGTTCCGCCTGATTCAAAAGAAAATGAAATCTTACCGTTTTTCATGTCAAAAGAAATTGTTTCCGTAATAAAAGCAGGCGGTTCCTGCAAATCTTTTGGGCAGTCCGAGGAATACACAGGAAATGCAGATTCAATGTGCTGATTCAAGTAATCTCTTCCTTCAAGCTCTTTTCGAGCGAATCTTTTGAAAGTCAGTAAGAGTTTGAGATTTTCTTCATTAACACAAATCTCTGCCGCAAAATAATCTTTCTGGCAGTTGCTCGAGTCCTTAAAATTCCGCGAGTTGAAAAAATAATGGCTTTCTTCTTTTTGCCATGCACAATAATCAGCCATCTCACACGGAGAAAGGTCTTCAATTGCAATACCGTCATCGCCAGAAAGAACGCCGTTGCCGGTAAACTTTGGCTTTGCAGGCTTAATAGGAAATTCTACGAATTCCGCCGGAAGGATTTCTGCCGTTTCTTCTGGAATTGAGTCCGCTTTTTCCCAGAAATTTTTTGACCAGTCAAAAACAACCGTGTCTGGAACAAATTGATTTTTGAACCGCACAGGGATTATTTTCTTTTCGTTTTCGATCTGAACGAAATCTGCGCTTCCAAGTTTTCTATAAAAATAAATCTTTTCCATCATAAAATCCTCCAAAACTCGACATTCGATCTAAATAAGCTCGTCGCCGATACAGCCACCAAATCTTTTTGAAATCACGATTTCGCCCTCTTCATTGAGTCTTTTTAAAATCCCGATGAGTTTTTTCTGTGTTTCAAGTACGTCGCTTTTTCTGACAGGGCCCATAAATTCCATGTCTTCCCTGAGCATTGCCGCCGCCCGCTGGCTCATGTTTCGGAAGATTTTGTTTTGAACTTCCGCGTCCGTTCCTTTGAGAGCCTTTGCCAAATCCAGCTCTTCGACTTCGCGGAGCCATTTTTGAAGACTCCTGTCGTCAATGTCAACGAGGACGTTCATGTTCACAAGATAATACTCAACGTTCATCGAAAGAAGAGGATTCACTTCAAAAAGATTTTTGTTCTCGCTCTCAATCGCTGAAAGAAAATAAAAATCAGCGTTCTGAATGATTTCGCGGGCTGCCAAAAAGAAGAAAAAATCCGCGTTTTTGAGGACAGTTCCAACCGCGCTCATAACGTCAGGGGCGGAATTCTTTTTTTCGTTAAAAGTATTTAGTATGGAAGAAACTTTTTCACGCACAGATTCGGGCAGTTTTTGAAGTGCCGCCGCCCTGCGCTCTTTTGGGAGATAAATCATAAGCCGAGCAAGATTTTCTTCGTATCCGCCTGCGATAAAATCTTCTATTAAATCGAACGTTTTTTGATTCGCCGCGTCAAAGCGAGTTTTGACTTTTTCGATGAGTTCGTTTGCTTCGCCATCTTTTGTGTCGTCGATTATTACCGTGTGATTTTTCGCCATGATTTACCTCCGCTTTTGTTGATTTCTGTGTTTCTTCTAACTTTAAGCCTTGTTTTCCCAGTATTTTGATGTTTCAAGATTGTAGAGTGGAGTGCCTTCTATTGCATACAGTGAAGAGAGCCAACTTGCTGCCATTTTCTTCCAATCTTCAACATCGTTTTTTCCTGCGATTTCGTACAAAGAGATAAGCCGTTTTTCGCCTTTAATGTAATCTTCGGCTGTAGGTTTTTCATAGTCTGATTCTTGCTCGCTTTCGGATTCGTTTCTTACACAAACACAGCATTTGAACCAAGTATTCATTCCCAGCATAAGAGCTGCGTTTGGCAATTTTTCCACATCGACATTTTCAAGATAAGACTCTGATTTTTTGTTGTCTATTGAAAGAAGAATTTTTTGTGAGCCGTCAGAATCATTTTTTGCAATTCCTTCATGGTAGAGAACGCCTAAAAACAGAAAGGCACGATCATTTCCTGTAGCAGCGTGTTTTTCAAGGAACGCCAGATTTTCTTCAACATTCTCTGCGTTTTCCGCTTTTAGAGCACAAAGATTTATCTGAGCGTCCTCATTGCCCTCAGCAGCCTTTTTTTCAAGCTCCGTTAATGACTCTGCGTTGAATTTTCCGTTTTCATCGCTCATCCATCCCTGAAGAATATTTACTCCGTCAATGCTCATCATTAGCCTCCTAGTAATTAGTGATAAAAATTTGATTTTATTCACTTATATCATAGGGGCTTAAAGGCTAATCGTTAAATTTTATTTTGAAAAAGATTTTGCGATTTGGGCAAGAAACAGTCGTTTTGTTCTTTCTCGCTTTGACTCGCTCATTCTTTTTGTGATTTCTAAGATATCTTCGTAAAATTTTGCTCCAAAAGGGTACTTTTTGATTTCTTCGCTGTTTTTAACCAAAAATTGATATAAATCCTTATAAGTCAAGATTTTATAATTCTTTGAGACAATTTGCTGCTCTTCTTCACTTAGCTGTCCGATTTCGCTATCAAGGTTTCCTTTATTTTCATCTGGAACAAGAACAAAGCTCAATGGAATGTGATTTCCACAACTCGTCCAGTTCTTAAAATATTTACCGAGCTGGGAAGTATTATTTTCTTTATCCTTGCCGTTTAAGCCACTATTGATTTTGTTCTCAATACAAAACCTGTAGTTTTGAGATTCTCCGCTTACATCAAGTCGCCCAATATATTCTCCTTTTTCTTCGTCATCGTTTTCGTAAACAGCAGCCTCTCGGCAGATTATAAAGTCTTCTGCAATTTTCTTGTTCTCTAAAAGAGGATGAAGCATTAAAAAGTTTTTTACCAATTCTTTGTTCTCGCTGAATAAATTGAATAAAAAGTTCGTATAACATTCTTCGCGCTCAATCATGCAGATAAAATCAAGAAATGTTTTTTGTCCTGCTTTTTCTGGAATTTTGTAATTCGTAACATCTTCAGAATTGATTTTATCCAATTCATAGCTCTTCCAAAGCTTAGAGTCTTCTATTTTTTCCATTAACCTTTTGAAAGTTTCGGCTTGTTTTTTTTCATCATTGTGAACGATACCTGTATTCCGTTGAAAATTATAGCCAGTATTAAATTCAAAAAACATTTCTTCCTTTGGCTCTCTTATCCATTCGGCTTCAAAAGTAAGCATATAGGTTTTATCATTTTCTTCATAAATTTTATCCAACCTTTGCCCGCCGTAAGTGATGTTTTTCTCTATGATTTTTTCAATCACTATTTTCTGATTAGCTTTGTTGTTCGAGTTTTCAAAATTCGCAAGAGCCTTTCTGTCATATCCAAAGTTATGAATTTTTTCCTTGATTTTTATCAGATAAAAGATTTTTACCTTTTTCTCTTTTGGAATATAAGAGCTTGTCAGCAATAAGTATGTTGGTGTGTAATTTTTATTGTGATTTCCAAAATCACCAAAAGGATTATTGTAGACGTAATATTTTCCGTCATCCGCTTTAAAAAAGTCTATAATTTCGTGCGGAATATTTGAGATATTATCTGTATAACTTCCTTCAAATATTTTATTTAACAAAATACATTCTTTTTGCATGATTTTCTCCTTAAATGTAATTTCCTTATAATAATCAGTATCTCGAATATCAATCATTGTTACAATGTATGAGTTTTTTTGAAATTGTCAAAGTTTTTAACTTGAAAGTTTAAAACTTTAGAAAATTATGAAATTTTTAATATTTATGTTAAAAACTTCCTTGTCACTTCATCATTTAATTATTCATCAAAAGCACCCGCTAGGGTAAGACCGCCGACAATGAGCACAACAACTCCACCAACGGTTCCCACGCCCGGAATCGGGATTGCGGCAATAGCTGCAAGGAAATTATTGATAGCAGGCGCATTAACTTCCAAATCGAAAAGCTTATTCAGGAAAAATAATGTGTAAAGCAAAATGCAGCAAAAAACGAATAATTTGATTGTTCTTACTAAAAGTCTTATTATCATAGAGCCTCCAGTTCAAAAGTGAAAAAAATCAGTCAATCAATCACCCAGCCGTCCGAAATCATTTCATCAATATTTTTGTACTGAGCAATCACTTTGTCGGTTGGGACTGGCATAAAATCTT
>CADCRJ010000274.1 GCA_902803735.1 uncultured Spirochaetaceae bacterium | reverse complement strand
ATTTCTTTTGTCTGAATCTTGTCGCTGGCAGGCTTTTTATCAAAGAAGATTACATTTGCCTTAACACCTGGCTTGTAGAAAATGCCGGTAGGGAGTCGCAGAATCGTATGAAAATCTGTAGTCCGTAAAAGTTTCCTGCGCACAACTTCGCCAGCCCCGTCTTCAAAAAGTACATTGTCAGGAATAACAACAGCAGCTTTTCCGCTATTGTTCAAAATAGAATTGATATGCTGCACGAAATTAAGCTGTTTGTTGGAGCTTGTAGCCCAAAAGTCCGAGCGGTTATAGACCAAATCTTCTTCCTCTTCCTCGCCATCTTCGTTCGTAAAACTGATTGAAGATTTCTTACCAAAAGGTGGATTTGTAAGAACGTAATCAACCCGCCAGCTTGGAAGCTGCAACAGAGAATCCCCCTGTTGAACTGGAATCTTGTCAGAATAAATGTCGCCGATATTGTGAAGGTACAGATTCATGAGGCACATTTTAAATGTAGTGGCTACAAGTTCATTTCCATAGAATGTTTCGTTTTTCAAAAAAAGTTTCTGGTCTTTGTCCAAATTATAATTCTTGCTGATATAGTCATGTGCAGCAAGAAAGAAACCTCCCGAACCGCAACATGGGTCGGCAATTGTTTTGTTAGGCTCTGGATGCAGGCATTTTACCATAGCCCTTATTACAGGTCTTGGAGTAAAATACTGTCCGGCACCACTTTTTATGTCCTCCGCGTTTTTCTGTAAAAGCCCTTCGTAGATTTCGCCCTTTACATCGCTGGACATAGCCGACCAGTTTTCTTTGTCTATCATCTGCACGACTTTGAAAAGAATAGTTGCATTATTTATTTTGTTCGTCGCCTTTGAAAATATTTTTCCGATAATTCCAGATTGACCGCTTAATTTTTCGAGAATATCTTTGTATTTTTCTTCAAGCTCTGAACCTTTAAGGTTCTTTATGTCCTGCCAGCGGAAGCCTTCTGGAATACCCGATGCTCTTTTAAATGGAGGCTTGGAAAACTCATCGTCCATTTTCAGAAAAATGAGATATGTCAGCTGTTCAAGATAGTCGCCGTAAGAAACCCCCGCATCGCGGAGCGGATTGCACATACTCCAGACCTTGCTGATTATTGCTGATGTATTTTCATTTGTCATTTTGGTCTCCATTAAATACATATAGCGGTGAGTGTTCATAAGAAATCGCCGTTCCTTCAATAGATTCTACACGATGCACGCTTACTTTTACTGTTGAATTCTGCTTTGAAAATTCTTCTACAACAGCCTTAATAAAATTTTTATTGATAGAAGTATTTGCAAGGGTAGGAAGTTTTCTTCCTATTGCAGATACTGCAAAAATCGGAAAAGAAATTTCGATTTTCTTATCACTCTTATTCGTTAAAAGGCAGATTATATCATCAGTATTGAGCAGTAATTCGTTACTTTGTTTTGGTTCAAAAGCAAATGATTTGCTAATCATTGGCGAAGAGTTTAACACACCTAATTCATCAAGCTCCAAAATAAGAGAATAGCTTATTCCATATTTTTCAAGAATCTTATCATATTTAGGTACAAAATCATTCACTATAAAAGGTAAAATTTTTAACAGTGAATTCAACTCGTTTTTACTTATGTTCCGAAGAAATTCCAATATACGATAGGAATATGTCTTTGGTTTTAATATCTCTCCTGCTAGAATTTTAGACCACAAAGATTGCAATTGCTCATCGGAAATATCCTCCGCGATATTCAAGAATCTTGTCATCCAGTCAGAATCTATTTCTTCTGAATTTTCTACAGTCTTATCTCCTAATTCTAAATAAGCACCGTGTATTACATTTTGAAGGTTCAACTCTTTCCGCATCTTTTGATAATTCTGCCGAATATCTGCTCGTTGTAACAATAATTCAGGATTTGAAATATCTATATCAAATACATTTTGTTTACCATCATATTTTATTGGTAAGTCTACATTTGTTTTCAAAGCAGCGCTGACAGTTTCTATCTGATATGCTGTTGCATCAGCAATACTTCTCATTTTATAGGCTTCGGCATCAGCTTCTAATTTAGTTTTTTCTGAGTCTGCTTTAGCCATTTTTACTCTGTGCCCTGGTTCTAAAAAATACCCGAAAGCTTTTCCTATTGCAGTCCCTAGTTTATCAACGGCTTTTACAGTAGCTTCTGCAAGTTGATTCTGTGCGTCCGGTGGTAAATTTTGCAAAACTTCTGGAATTCCCATGTTTTTTCTCCATCTTATTTGTTGTCACTATTTTGCATCTTCATACTGAAGCTTAAATATTAGAGTCTGTTCTTCAATTTCTTTTTTGAGTTCTTCCTCTGTTGGCAGATATAATTTGTATTTAGAGGCGAACAGCTGTTCATTACCATGCAAAATAGAATAACGGGCAATATCTTCGTCTGTTTGTGAACAAAGCACAATTCCAAGTGTAGGATTATCATCTTTTCCTTTTTTAAGTTCATCGTACATGCGGATGTACATATCCATTTGACCGACATCCTGATGGGTAATTTTTGTTGTTTTCAAATCAATAAGCACAAAACACTTTAAGATATAATTATAAAATACAAGGTCTATGTAATAATCTTCTTTTTCTGTATGAATATGCTGCTGTCTTGCAACAAAGGCATAGCCTTTTCCCATTTCCATAAGGAATTTTTGTAGGTTCGTCAGAATCGCGCTCTCTAATTTTGATTCAGATAAGTCTATCTCTGTAGAGAATCCTAAAAATTCTGCTATGAACGGATTTTTTACGAATTCAAGTTTATCGTTTTGAAAATCTTGTGTGAGAGCCTTCATCTCTTCTTCGACAGGCTTCTTGTTCTGGGACATAAGCAGACGAAAATAATATTGGGAAGAGATATTCCGTTGAAGTGTCTTTACAGCCCACGTTTGTTCAAATGCTTCTTTTTCATACCATTTGCGTGCATCTGTATTTTTTTCCTGCAAAAGCACTCGATAATGTGACCATGTAAGTCGCCCAGTGAATTGTCGACACGCCGTGTCGACAATTTGCGGGAACTCCTTGTAAAAATTAAGGAAATGATATAGATTGCTTCTGTCAAAACCTTTTCCATAAGTTTCTGTAAGTTTCTTAGACAGATTTTTTACAATCTCAGCTCCATAATCAGCCCTTTCCTTGTGCTTTAACTCTTCCAGTGCAATTCTTTGTCCTAAGAACCAGTTTCTTTGCACGAGAATTGAATCAACCGTTCTGTGAGCAACCAGTTGAGCCTGTTCGATTATAGACTTTGCATCTTGTAAAATATCATCACTTTTCTGATACTGTATTACATCATTTGCCATTTTGTTCTCCATAATTTACAGCCCACCTTCAAATGCTTTTTTGAGTATGCTCTGCCGAAGCACATCTGCTTTTTCAAGGGATTCGTTTACTGTACGCTCGATTTGGTCGCATACGGAAAGCCGGGATTCTATTTGTGAGACGATAGAAGATTGCTCTTCCATTGAAACAGGGATGTTTATTTCAAAATCAGAAAAATTATTTGCACCTAAATGATTGATTCCAACTCCACCCACTTTGCGAGAGAAATAACCACTCATATACAAATATTTATAATACCAAAAGACATATTCTGGATTATCTTTTGCAATTCGATGTCTTATAACAGTATTTTGAAAACAGCAGTTTTCTATTTCATTTTTCCATATTGCAGGTTTTCCAACTTGCGAAGCACTTCCTGATGCTTCAGAAAGAATGATATCATTTTTTTTCAGGTAATACTTTTCTCGCTCTTTTGGCGTAAACTCCATTTCAAGAATATCTGATACATCGATACCTGTTTCGGTAATGTTTGCAGCTCGAATGTATTTTGTAGGATAATCTTTTGAAATGTTCTTTGGGGAACGCTGGCGACCAAGATTAATTGCACCTATGTCGGATAACTTTACACAACGCCAATTCTCTTTTTGCTCAAACGATTCTTTCAGCACGGCCTGTCTGTACACAGCAAGCTGCTTCTTTGCTTTTTTAAGAGATTCAATCCCTGCATCAAGCTTGCTGAAAAGCTCTTCGATTTTTGTGACAATGTGCTGCTGTTCGGAAATTGAAGGAAGGGGAAGATTGATTTTTCCAAAGTTTTTATTGCTTACGCCACCAATAATTCCTGCCAGTAAAGATTTAAACTGATCAAAGAAGTTATTGGAGCGGGTAAAGTAATAAATATACTTGCTTGAACAGTCTTTTGTTTTCGGTACGATTGCAAATAATTTATTTCCGAAACAAACTTTTTGAGTAATATATGCAGTTTTTTTACCGGCACTTCCACCTTCAGAACATACGAAAACACAATCAGCTGGGGCGATTTTGAATTTGGATTCACCAAATGGAATCTTTACGCCATTTTCATAATTGACAATTCCATCAAATCCAACATCCTTAGTTCCGATAAAATTATACCCTTCTTTTAAGCCTGTATATTTTTCTGCTTTTACAGTTTTGTTTATACTGTTGCCATTATAAATCTCTGCAATTTCTTCTAGCCTATATTCCTTCCAACCATCTGGTATGTTGTTCATTTGTGCCCTCTGATTCTGTCACTTGACTTTTTAAAGATATGTGCTATATTTTACTTGTCCGAGTTCTGATTTCTATCAGCCTGGGGCAACGAAAGGGCACCATGAGGTGCCTTGTTTTGTTTTAAATCCTGCATGAACCAAGTGTAAAGTACTTTGAGTCTTGTTATATAACAATAAACTTTACCCATTATATCTTTTTCTTTTAGCACCCCGGCCAGTATCTGCTTAATTCTTTTTACAGGTATATTCGTGTCAATTTTTAAATACACATTTTGCCCCTGATGTAAAGCATCTCGAAATCTATGGGATACGGCATTTTCACCGCCTGTAACCGCTTTGAATTCTGTAAATTCAGCATCAAAGAGAGCATCAGGATTCTTTGTAACAGAGGATTCTGGAAGAAGAAAAACTGTGTGCCCATTGTCCGAAGCAATCTGTGCCATTAAGAATTCTTTTTCAAAGACTTTTTTTTGTTCAGAATTTTTTGGCTCCCTTGAAGTTGCTACAAAGACATTTTTATATTTTTCTGACCAAATTTCATTTGGAAAATGAGAACTCACGATTTCAAAAGAAACATCTATTAGATTCATACTTTTTTGATTTCCTGTTACCTTTATGCTACAAGCACCTTATTCAAGTCTTTTAAAATTTCTTCATATTCATCGCCGAAAACTTGATAATACTTGCCAAGTCCGCCCATACTGTCAAAAGGGCTTAGTTCCAAATCTTCCGGCTGGATACTCAAAGAAGATGCGATATGGTCTTTTATAAGACGGAGCCATTCAAGCTGTTCATCAGTAAGCTTTTTTGTTTTTTCCGCATGATTGCGCTTAAAAGTCCAGTCCTTGAATTTTTTGTCAACCAAATCTTGAAAGCTCCAGAGTGCATCAATACGCCCCATTTCAAAGCGAATCATAGCGACTAAATCCGTTATCTGTCTGATTGCACTCATCTTGACTTTTCCCTGCTGTGTAATTCCGTAGCAATCCCAAAGTCTGTCCACACTGATATTCTGCATTTTCAGTTTTTCATACAGGGCTTTCAGCTGCTCCAAAACTATAGGGCGGTCTTTGTAACGCTGTTCATAAATGATTCCGAGAGCCGTAATCTCGTCGATATTGTCATCAATAAACTTATGGAACGACTCTATCACTTTCTGAGCATTCTGCTTCTGGTCTTTATCAAATCCTGCAAATTGAAGCGTGTCGATATTGATGTCATCTATAATCTGTTCGTGGCTTTTGCGTAAGTTTTCTATAAAGTCACGGATTTCTGCCTTGTAAAATGGCTCGGTTGCTTTCTTCGCCATTGTTTTACGGGTTTGCAAAATCTGCTCTTCCGTAGGTTCGGCGCATTTAAAGTCTTGCCGTGCCTTTTCTTCTATTATATCTTCATCAAAACAGTCCAAAAGCTGTTCCGCAACGGTACTTGCATCAAGGCCTACTTTTACCTTGAACAAAGCTTTTTCTTTTTCCGTAGCCTGTGCATTGAGCCGCACCAGTCTGTTTGCAAGCGTTGTAAGTGTATCCTCGTCTTTTGCACCTGTGGCAACTTCCATCATAAGCTGCTTCAGGCTTACGGACGGTTTTCGTTCCAGTGGACGGGTATCGGATTTTTGGGATTTCGTAACGCCTACAGCGTCTACAATGACAAAATGGTCTTTATTCTGGGTGGCAGAAGGTGTTACCTGCTGTAATTCTTCTTTAGAAAGCGTGCGGGTTCCTCTGCCTTTCATCTGCTCAAAATACCCCTTGGAGCGGACATCACGCATAAAAAGAAGACACTCGATTGATTTTACATCTGTTCCTGTCGCAATCATATTTACGGTGACAGCAATACGAGGGTAATAATCGTTTCTAAATGAGTTGAGTGCACCCTCCGGGTCATCAGCAGAATAAGTAACTTTCTGGCAGAATTCGTTTCCTTCTCCGAATTCCTCCCGAACGATATTTATAATGTCATCTGCATGGCTATCTGTTTTTGCAAAAATGAGCGTTTTCGGAACTTCCGTTCTGTGCGGAAACAATTGTGTTTTAAGGCTTTCCTTAAACTTCTTGATTATAAGCCTGATTTGGCTTGGATTTACAATCTCTTTATCAAGCTCGGCAGGAACATAATTTATATCTTCATCAAGTTCTTCCTGTCGTTTTTCTCGAGTCTGCCGGTTGCGATGCTCAACAATCTGATTCATTTCGATTTTCGCACCGTTTTTAGTGATTTTTGTCTCAATTAAAAAGATATCCTCGCCAACATTTACGCCATCGACGATAGCCTGCTCCCGTGTATATTCGCTGACCACATTCTGATTGAAAAATGCAAATGTCCGCTTGTCTGGCGTTGCGGTAAGTCCAATTATGAAAGAATCAAAGTATTCAAGAACCTGTTTCCAGACATTATAAATTGAACGGTGACATTCATCCACAATAATACAGTCAAAAAACTCCGGCGGATATTTTGGGTTATAAACGACTTCCTTTTCTTTTGTTCCGATAATGGAATCTCTGTTTTCGTCTATTTCTTCTTCCGCTTTCTCGTCCAATTCTTGATTTGTAAGAATGGAATACATTCTCTGAATCGTGCTTATATAAACATGAGAAGTTTCGGGCATATAAGCTTTTGTCAGTCTGTAGACGCCAAAAATTTCATTGAAAGTTCTTGAATCATCATTTGGAATATATGCGTAAAACTCATTTGCCGCCTGTATGCCAAGGGATTTTGTGTCTACGAGAAAAAGAATGCGGTTCATTTTTCCATATTTTAAGAGCCGGTAACTTTGAGTAATTGCAGTAAAAGTTTTTCCAGCTCCAGTCGCCATCTGTGCAAGAGCCCTGGGGCGATTTTCTGCAAAAGATTTTGTAAGGTTGTTTATGCAGTCTATTTGGCATTTTCTGAAGCCTGTGGTTTCAAGCGGCGGAAGGTGTTTTAAATTATTCCTGACTGTATCTTTTTCTTCCAAAATCCTCTTGAGTGTTTTTGGCTGATGAAAACTAAAAACTTCGCGTGAACGGTATTTTTCATCATGATAATATGTGAATCGTATCAGTTTGCTTGTAGCTTCATAGGCAAATCTGATTTCATATTCATTCTTGATATATTTAAAAGTACTGTTAGCATAGCGGGAGGTCTGCCTTTCAACAACAGTTATATCCTCGCCTTTTTCCTTGCGCTTTGCTTCTACAATGCCAACAGGAATTTCATCAACAAAAAGGGCATAATCAACTTCACCAGAACTTGTCGGATATTCACGGACAGCTACAGTAAGACCTGCTGATATATCCATGTCCTTTAAATCTTGAATAATCCAGTCAGCTTGCTCTAATTTTGAGTCAATTTCAATCCTGTCTTTTTCTTCCGGTGACATGGATATATTATAACATGTTTCACTAGTTTTTTATAGTAATCATCTAGACTTTCTGTTTAAGGGATTATAAAAACTGTAGTTGAAACCTAATATCCCATATAGATTTGAGGGGATTTATTTTTTATGTAGTGTTAATATCTGAAAAATCAGATAAATCGTACTCTTTGAAATAATCTATAATTAAAACCATAAATAATTCTCAAAAATCTTTCAGAATTATTTATGAAGTGTTCAGAAAACTCGAATTGTTTGTTGATTTTATCTAAATAATCTGCTTTTGGCTTTCCATTTTCAAAAGATATTTGTCAAAAATCTGTCTTATCTATGATTCCAAGTTCAATGGATAAGTCTGAAATAATTTTCTCAAAATCGTATATTAAAAACTTTGAGGATAAATCTTCGGAGTTTTTGCCTTTGTTATATTCCTCAATGAATTCAATAGCGTTAGAATTTTTATTTTGCTTTCGAATAGCTTCCATAAATTTTATTTGCTGATTTTGAAATTGCCCGAAAACATCTTCATTGTTTGGATCATAAGTTAAAACAGTCCCTTTTTCACTAGATTTTTCTTGTACTCGCATAGCATAAAAAATCCAATAATAAACAGAAAAAATATGAGATTATGTAATATTTTTTCTGATTCTAGTCTTTCGGTATGAAAAACAAGCACATCTTGATATAATTCAGATTGCGGATTTGTTATAGGATTATCGAATAAAAAGTCCTCTGTATAATTGATTTCTCCTGTCATTTTTTTATGAGTTCTGTTTTATTTGTTAAAAAATCTTCTATAGTTTTCTGCATTCTTTAGAAATTATAACATATTTAGCAGAAAGGTCGGAGACTGTCTCCCCACACAAACACACTCCCCCTCGTCGCAAAAAAAATAGCCTCGCACGGATGCGAGGCTGAATCTAGTTTTGCTGTATTTTACTTTGTTGGGTTAAAGCTTACTGTTCGCAGAATGTCGCCGAATACACCGGCTGCCGTAACTCCGGCACCAGCTCCGTAACCGCGTACTGTGAGCGGAATCGGTGTGTAGCGGGCTGTCTCGAATACGAATGCGTTCTCGCCGCCTTTTACGCCGTACAGAGGGTCTGAGGCTCCTACTTCAAGCATTCCGACGCTTACTTTGCCGTCTTTGATTGAGGCGCCCATACGCAGAACTTTGCCCTCTGCTTTGAGCTTTTTCATTTTCTCTGCAAAGTAGTCATCGACCTCTGGCAAGCGTTTGAGGAACTCTTCT
>CADCRJ010000273.1 GCA_902803735.1 uncultured Spirochaetaceae bacterium | reverse complement strand
ATTGCCGGTGACCATAGCGGAGAGGAAATACCCGTTCCCGTTCCGAACACGGAAGTCAAGCTCTCTTGCGCCGATGATACTGCCTTATGGTGGGAAAGTAGGAAGTTGCCGGTTTTTTTATTTTAAACTCCTTTTTAATGATTTGAATTCTTACTCCTAATAAAAAATGCTGGTCTAATGCACCAGCATTTTTTGTTTGCGTCTAATGACTATTATTTTTTCGGTATTGCATTGGAGTTACTCCGTAATGGCTCTTAAATACCTTTGTAAAATAGCTTTGAGAAGAGTAGGAGAGTGTATCTGCAATCTCTGCATATGTAAAGTCTGAATACAGCAACATTGTGCATGCTTCTTCCATTCGTTTTGATTCTATGTAGTCTGCTATCGTTACGCCTGTTTCTTTTTTAAAAAGGGTGCACAGGTATTTGCTGCTTACCCCGGCAAAAGCTGAGATATCTTCTATTAAAAGGTGTGAGTTAAGGTGCAGCGTAATGTAGTCAATTGATTTCCTTACGTAGATTGAAGCCCCGAGTTGTTTTGTAAGCTGCTGCATACGGGTGGCGTAAGCAAAAACAATCTTTTTGTGAAGGTCTTTCATATCAGCGATGTCGTTCATATTGTTTAGTTTGCGTATGAATGTATCGCTAAGACTGTAGGCTTCTTCTCGGCTAAGCCCGTTCTCAACGCAGTAGCGAGCGATAAGAGCTGTTGCTATGATTATGTGGGTTCTTAGGTTCACTGCAGGGTCTGTGGAAAGAACTCCTTGTCCTTCTGCCATTGGCTGAAAGTTTCTTTTGCTTAGCTCGTCTATGTCGCCGTTCTTTACCAGCTCAAAGAATTCCATCTCTGACTGGTAAGACTGGTGAACCATTGTTCCAAGCCTTGCTTGAAGCAAAGTTGTGTTTAAATCAGATTTTAGTCGTTTGTATTCAGAAGAAGCCTCTGTTTGCATAAAAACTGCGATTCTCTTATATTGGGTTTTCTATTATGGATCGGCACACTCGGAATCCCAGACTACTGCCTTTTCCTGTTGGTGCACTGCTGCTTCTGAAGAATACTGTACACTGCATGTCATCGTCAAGCCAGCAACCGCCTCGTTTTATATGCATTGAGCCAATGTTAGGGCCTCTAGGATTGAGCTTTGGCTGGTTTCCAAGCTCGCCCATATAATCCCAGCACCATTCAGAGACGTTGCCGCACATATCATAAAGGCCGAGTGCATTAGGAAGTTTTGTTCCTACATCGTGGGTTGTTACGTCGCTGTTTTCTCCGTACCATGCAACTGCATTAATGTCATCGCTGCCAGAATATTGGAATGGGCTATGTTTTATTCCCCCTCGTGCAGCATATTCCCATTCAGCTTCTGTTGGCAGACGGTAGCCATTTGCCGTGAAGTTGCAGTTTATACGCTTCCAGACGGCGCTGGAGCTTTCAAATCCAGAAAGGTCTGTTTGTGTTCCTATGCTGTAACAAGGTGTTAGTTTTTGAATCATACTTAAAAGATTGCAATAAATGACAGCCTCGCACCAGTTTACGCATTCGACGGGTTTATTTTCGCCTACAAGCTTTGAAGGGTTTGATCCCAGTACATATTCATACTGCTTCTGTGTGACAGGAATTTCTGCCATTTCAAAGCTGACGAGCGATATTTTTCTGTTTGCCTCGGTGTTTCCCATAATAAAGGAGCCACCTTGTACCGTAAGCATTTTTGGGAATACATCGTTAACAACAGCCTGTGTTAGTATTGTTTGTGAAGTATCCTTTTTTGTTCCACATTGTGAGCAAAATTTATCAGTAGCCAGCATTATGGCTCCGCATGACGAGCATTTAAGAACAGATTTTCCAAGAAGAACCTGAGTTCCACAGTTGCTACAAAAATTGAAATTATCTGGCAACGAAGTGCCACATCTTTTGCATTGAATCATTTTTTTAACTCCGTTCTACATTTTTATAGGTAACTCAATTAAGTATACCACGGGTTTGCAAAAAACAGAAAGAAAAAACATGAAACTCTGTTCTAAGGATGCTTTGATCTGCTGCTCCAGTTAGTAATATTATAGTAGGTCGAATGTCGAGTTCTTGATTTTTACTTTGTAAAACTCGGCATTCAGCCTTATACTAAAATCATGGCAAAGTTCAGTTCAAAAAAAGATGGGCGTTATACACATCTTTCTATTTCAAGCCTTTTTGTTCGTCTTCCTCTTTTGATTATAGTGTTCTGCGGAGGAATCTCCATTGTTAACAGCATGTTCGGCTACCGCCAGTTCCAGCGGGTGTTTGCGGATATGTACAACAGCATTACTGTTCAGTCTGCTTATATAGCGGAATCCTATATTAACGGCGATAAAGTTTCAGAGTGGCTTAGGTCTGGTGTTCCCGATGAAGACTGGGAGGTGACAAACCAAAAGCTCACTCAGCTCACTAATATAGCAGACCTTGTCTTTATCTATCTTTTTGTTCCTGACGAGGATTATAAGAACCGTACTTACATTTTTGATACTGTAAATGCTACTGCCTCCAATTACAAATCTTTTCCTCTTGGGTATACGGAGTCGCTAAAAAATAAGACTCCCGAATATATAAACAACGTAAAGCGGCTTATGCTCACAGGCAAACGGTACACTTACTACAGCTACAACAAGAAAAACGGCGGTCACATAACAACCGCAATTCCAGTAAGGGACTCCGCTAACAATGTGGTTGGCGTTCTGAGCGTTATACGTCCTATGAAAGAAATCCTTGATGTAAGGAATAGATATAGAAATTCTACGATTATAACATCTGTGGTTTGTCTTTTGTTTATAATCGCTTTGTTCGTGTTCTTTGTTTATCATTGGATTGTCCGCCCTCTCTTGCTCATTACTTATGAGACCTCGCATTTTGTGCAGCATGGAGGAAGCCTTACAGGACTTCTGAAAAAAATAAAAGGCAGGAGCGAGCTTGCCGTCCTTGCAAAATCCGTGGAGCAGATGAGCCTTGACATGAATCACTACATTGAGGATTTGACGCACATGGCGGCAGAAAAAGAGCGAATAGGGGCAGAGCTTAATGTTGCCACTCAGATTCAGGCAAATATGCTTCCAAGAATTTTCCCGCCGTATGAGAATCATCAGGAAATTGAACTGTTTGCCACTATGGAGCCAGCAAAGGAAGTTGGTGGTGATTTCTACGACTTTTTCATGGTTGACGATGACCACTTTGCCGTTATCGTGGGAGATGTCTCAGGTAAGGGTGTTCCTGCTGCCTTATTCATGGTGATTGCAAAAACGCTTCTTAAGAACGCGACTCTGCATTGTGGCAGTCCTGCCGAAATTTTTGACCAGGTAAACAATGAGCTTTGTGAGGGAAATGATGCTGGGCTTTTCGTCACTTGCTGGCTTGGAATACTTTGCATTTCTGAACATAAGCTTGTGTTTGCGAATGCGGGACATCCTGCTCCTGTGCTTTTTCACAATGGTACAGCAGAGTATCTTGTCTCAAAACCTAATCTTATGCTCGCTGGAATGCAGGGCATAAAATACCGCGAATATTCTGTTGACGTTGAGACAGGAGACGGACTCTTCTTGTATACGGATGGCGTGACAGAAGCTACGAATGCGAATAACGAGCTTTACGGAGAGCAGAGGCTTCTTAATATTACTAGAAAAATAACTTCTAAGTCTTCAAAAGAAATCCTTGCCACAATAAAAAAGGATGTTGACGCATTCGTAAAGGATGCTCCGCAATTTGATGATATAACTATGCTTGAGCTTGTTCTTAAGCAATAGTATGCGTTTTAATTTCATAATAAGGGGGAGTCTATGGAATCTATTGTTTTGCAGGCAACGGACGAAAATATGCAGGCTGTTAATGATTTTATCCATTCTAAGCTGCCGAGTGAGTGTAATCCAAAATTATTGAACGAGATAGACCTTGCCGTTGAAGAAATTTACATCAATATTGCACATTACTCGTATGCTCCAGGGATTGGTTCTGTCGAAATCCTTTGCGAGGTTGCTGAAAATCCAGCTAGGCTTGAGCTTGTGTTCAAGGACAATGGGGTTCCTTTTGACCCGCTCGCAAAAAAAGACCCCAATATTACGTTGTGTGCGGATGAGCGTCCTATTGGGGGACTTGGTATTTTCCTTACAAAAAAATTTATGGACTCTGTAGAGTACAAGTACTGTGGCAAGCAGAATGTACTGACGATAAAAAAGAGTCTCTAATCCTTTTCTATCGAAAGAACGCTGTCCATGCCTGTAGCTTCAAGCACTTGAACGCAGAATTCGGACGGATGCTTGATAATCATTTTGCTTCCAAGTCCTGCCATCATTTTATGTGCGAGAAGTACAACTCTTAGCCCTGCACTGGAAATATACTCGACGTCCTTAAGGTTGACGTTCAATATCTTTAATCCTTTTGGAAGTCCTTTTAGCCGAGACTCAAAAAGAGGGGCTGTTGTGGTATCAAGTCTTCCAACGACAATAAAATCAAGGGAATCACCGTTTTTATTTTCTGTAATGGTCATAATTTCTCCACAAAATATGCTTGTAGGCGGATGTTTAGTTTATTAGTTTTTGAAACTCGACATCTGACCTTTTAATTTTCTCATGTTAATTAAAAAAGTCAATAGAACTGCTTGTTTGCGACTATGAAATTTTCTTTGCAGATTTTAAAAACAAGATATATAATAACATTTAATATTTGAGGGGACTTATGAAGAATATAGTGCGAAAAACTTTTTTCACTCTACTATCTTTTTTTATTGTTTTAATTTTTTTCTCTTGTAATGAAAAATCTTCATCAGAGCCTGCGACTAATCTTGTTTTGGCTCTTAGGTCTGGAACTTACGCAGATGTCGTAAAATTCTGCCTGCCAAAATTTGAGGAAGAAAATAACGTAAAATGTAAAGTTCTTGAACTGGAACAAGAAGACCTTCGTGATGGAGTGGGAAACTGCGATCTTTGCATGGTGGATTCACAGTGGGTCGCTTCTTTTATGTCTAGAAATGAACTTGCAGATTTGAAAACGCTTGGATATAAATTTGATCCTGACATTATTCCTGCCACAACAACAATTTGTTACAATGAAAACGGACTTTATCTTGTTCCCTATTATGGTAATGTAACGGTTCTTCTGTACAATAAACTTCTTGCAAAGGAAGCCGGGTTTGCCGCAGGTGAAATCTCATCGATTACGGATATGCTTGCTGTCTGCCAGTTTGCGAATAAACGGCATACGCTTGGCTTTTTATACCGTGGTGACACGAACTTTAACATTGTTACGGATTTCTTGCCTATCTTGCTTGCTTATGGCGGATGGCTCATTGATGAAAACAAGCGTCCGACAATCAATACTCCAGAATTTTTGTCTGCCTTGTATATGTACAAGGAGCTTATCTCTACTGGGCGTGTAGCAAAAAAAAGCGATTTGATTGCGGCAATTGAGAACAAAGCCGCTGCTATGACAATTGGCTGGCCTGGTTGGTATACACCAAAGAGAAATTCTTCTATGGAATATATTGCTCTGACTGGAAAAGTTACACATCTTAGTGATCCCCATGCGAGCAACATCTACGGAACATGGCTTCTAGGAATTCCTGAGTCCAGCCAGCATAAGGAGCTTGCCATAAAGCTTTTGACCTATCTTATGGATCCAAAAGTTCAGAAATCTACAGTTTCTGCAGGCGGTGTCCCATGCCGCTATTCATGCCTGCGAGACAATGGAATCTTAGGAAAATATCCTGAATACAAATTTGTCTGTGATGCTCTCGAAAACGGTGTTTATCGTCCTGTAATCGAGGAATGGCCAGAGTTCTGCGATATTTTGGGGTCTGAAATGAAGCTTGCCCTTGATGGCGACAAATCCGTTGAGGATGTTCTTTTGTCCGCTCAGGAAAAACTTGAGAGAAGGCTTTCTTTGAGCGGAGAGAATGCAAAAGCTGCAATGAGGGCAAAAGCAAGCAAAAAATAGAATTCCTGACTTGTAGAAAGTTGCTCATAACCTAAAATTCAATGCTATTCCATTTTCAATAAAAAGATAATTTGCTATACTGGCGATATGTCTACGAAAAAATTTGAATTTTCGGCACAAGAAAGTCTTGTGAGCGAAGCTAACGATATTTTTGAGAAACTCGGTTTAAATTTAGATACAGCCCTTCATATTTTCTTTAATCAGGTTGTGCAGAAAAAAGGTTTACCTTTCCCTGTTACGCTCTCTGTTTGTGATGAAAAACCATCTGAGCCTGTGTTGGAGCAGGAGCCTGTTTCTGAACAATCATCTGTTCCTGTTCAGGCTGTTATTTCTGAGCCTCAGGAATCTTGTGAGAAAACAGGTGTTTCGGAAAGCTCTGATGTTTCAGAGCAGAATCCTGACCGTGCTGAAATTGACCGCCGTGTTGCAGAGAATGAGGCTCTTGTTGCTGAGTTAAAGCTATCATGTAATGACGATGAATCTGAAGAAACTCCGATAAGCGAGCCTGTCGTTGCTTCTGCTACAGCAACTTCTGTTTCATCTGAGCCACAACTTGAGCGACAGGATGCTGAACAGTCATCGCTTTCTGTGACAGAAACTGAGCAAGGTGAAGAGCAGGCTCACGAAGAAGATGAGGATGAGACTTGTCCTACTCATATGTTTGACAGCTGGGACACAGGAACTGAAGAGGAAATTGGCTGTAATGGCTAAACAAAAGTCTCCTTTGAACAAAACGATTGATTTTTCAGAAGAGGATGGCAAGGAGTATCTTGCTCCTTGTCTTGCTGATTTTGAGCTTAGGGAATCGTATTCTTTACAGGAAATATGTGACAAAACTATATTTGGAGATACTTTCTCTGTTTTGCCAAAATTACCAGAGAAGTTCGCAGACCTTATAATTGCTGATCCGCCGTACAATCTTGAAAAAAATTATA
Organism: uncultured Spirochaetaceae bacterium; assembly: GCA_902803735.1. GTDB lineage: Bacteria > Spirochaetota > Spirochaetia > Treponematales > Treponemataceae > Treponema_D. The sequence goes on along the minus strand of CADCRJ010000273.1, from coordinate 8,864 downwards.
ATTCGACAAAATTCAAGGAAAAGACTTCCTCTGCTTATGCTGACTATACAAAAGCATGGTTGGAGCCTGCTTTGCGGCTTTTAAAAGATGAAGGCTCTCTTTATATTTGTTGCGACTGGAAAACAAGCATATTAATTGCTTCTGTGCTCGCCGATTACGAGAAAGAGGGGCTTCTTCGTATTCAGAACAGGATAACTTGGGAGCGCGAGAAAGGTCGTGGGGCAAAAACGAACTGGAAGAACTGTCATGAAGACATTTGGTTTGTGACAAAATCAGGTGATTATACTTTTAATCTGGATGCCGTAAAAATGCGAAGGCGTGTTATTGCTCCTTACAAGGTTGATGGAAAGCCAAAGGACTGGACAGAATGCTCCGAGGGCAATTACAGGGATACTTGCCCATCGAATTTTTGGAGCGACATTTCAATTCCGTTCTGGTCAATGCTAGAAAATACGGCTCATCCAACGCAAAAAGCGGAAAAATTGCTTGCGAAACTTATTCTTGCCTCATCTAATGTTGGCGATATTGTTTTTGACCCTTTTCTTGGCAGCGGCAGTACTTCTGTTACAGCAAAAAAACTTGGGCGTCATTGGTGCGGCATAGAGCGGGAAGCCCGCTATTGTGAATTTGCCGAGTACCGTCTACAACTAGCAGAAAGTGATAAAACGATTCAAGGTTTTGAAGACGGTATTTTTAAGGAACGCAACAGCTGATTTTTTCGAGGTAGCTCTGTTCTTAAATGCGTAACTTGCAGGTAATGGGCAGATGGTCAGAGTACCCCTGCCCATTGAAAACTGAGTATCTGTACGGATGCCCGTCATCATCTGTCCAGCAGCCGCTGTTTTCTGCCTTAAAGTCGTAAAGTTCTGCATCTCCTGCAAGAAAAAAGTTGTCTATGTATTCCCAGCTGCCGTGATAGTAGTAGCTTCCTACTGAAAAAAGCTCTCCGTTTGTGAACCATGGCGAATAAACGGAACATCCGCCTGCTCCATGTAAAAATACGGAGCCGCTGGATTCGTTGGTGCAGTCAAACTCTTCAATATTTTTGTTGAAATCCCCGCATGCAAGGACAGGAACCTTATCCGTGCTCGCTTCTTTTATAAGACGTGAGAGCTGGGCTTCTTGCTGCTTTCTCCAAAAATCACTTGTAAGTTCACCTCCGCTCTTGCTTTTCCAGTGATTTACTAACAAGACAAAACTTTTTTTCCCGTTTATTACGGAAGCTTTGATTATTGGGCGAAGTTTTGGAGCCTCCGTATCATCTATATTGCAGTCCAATGAGTGAACGCTTATGTCTGACAGTGGCAGACGTGAAATTATTGCACAGCCGATTGCGCTACCCTTGGATTTTGCAAAGAATCCATGCTTGTATCTCTTTGCAATACTGAAAGTTGCGTCAAGTCGGTTTATTATGTCTTGTAGCTGTTCTTTTTTTTCGAGTTCTTCAAGGACAACGACATCGCAATCCAGTTTTTTTATGACATAGGCGAGTCGGTCTAATCGTTGCTCGTATTTCTTTACAGACCAAGAAGATGTAGAATAATCAGAAGACATCTGTTTAAAATCCCTGTATTCAGTACCGTCTTTTACGGAATCGAAAAAAGTCTGCACGTTCCAGTTCATTATAGAGACTGTATTTTCTTTTTGAAGGCATGAACATAATATGGGTGAAATTAATAGAAAAAGAAAAGCGGTGAATTTGATAAAACTCTTATTTTTTAGCATAAAACCTCCAGAAAAAGTTTCTTTAATGTTTTACGCTCTAAATGTTTATAAATTTCACCGCTTAAGAAGAATTATTTGTTATGGCAACTTTTAAAAACTGAGTTTTCTAGAAATTTCCTTATTTTGTTACATTGAATTTAAAGAATATACAGTCTCCGTCTTGAACTACATATTCTTTGCCTTCCTGTCGGTATTTTCCTGCGGCTTTGATGTCTGCTTCGCTGCCATATTTGCGCAGGTCTTCTATAGAGTAGACTTCTGCTTTTATAAAGCCTTTTTCAAAATCTGTATGGATTACACCGGCAGCCTGTGGTGCTTTGTCACCTGCATGGATTGTCCAAGCTCTGCATTCGTCAGGACCACCTGTGAAGAATGTGCGTAAGCCCATCAAGTGGTATGCAGCCTTTGCAAGTACTGACAATCCACTTTCTTTAAGACCGACGCTCTCCATGAATTCCGCTCGGTCTGCAGGGTCTGTAATGTCAGCAAGGTCGGCTTCAAATTTTCCGCAGATTACGATGACTTCAGAGTGTTCCTCTGCCGCTATTTTCTTTACAGCTTCTACATACTTGTTTGTACCGCTTTCAATTGTCTCTTCGTCAATGTTGCAGACAAAAAGCTGCGGTTTTATAGTGAGAAGGTGCAAGTCGTAAATTCCAGCAAGCTCTTCGTCCGTAAGCTCTGCCTGACGGGCGCATTTACCTTCTTGCAGCAATGGCAGGATTTTATCAACAGCACTACGGTAGCCAGCGAATTTTTTCTCTTCTTCTTTGCCCAAAGCTCGAATCTGGCGAGTTACCTTGTCTTCCCTTTTTGTGATTGTATCGATATCTGCCTGACAAAGTTCATAATTGATTGTGAGAATGTCGCTTTCTGGGTCAATTGAAGCCTCTGTTTTTGCATCCTCTCGGACATGCTGAATGTCTGGATTGTCAAAGCAGCGTACTACATGAGCAATTACGCTTGTCTCTCGGATGTTTGCGAGGAACTGATTTCCCAATCCTTCACCCTTTGAAGCTCCTTTTATCAAACCTGCAATGTCCACAAAATCAACTGTCGCAGCAATTTTTTTCTTAGGCTGAAAAACTCCTGCCAAAAAATCAAGTCGCTCATCAGGAAGTTCCACAACACCTACGTTCGGATCGATCGTACAGAATGGATAATTTTCTGCTGGTGCTGGGGATTTTGTCAAAGCTGAAAAGATAGTTGACTTACCAACGTTTGGAAGTCCAACAATACCACAAGTTAATTTCATTTCTATTCCTCTTTAGATTATAGTGATTCAAATTCAATGATTTTGTTCCGTCCAAGCTCTTTTGCTTTGTACATGGCTGTGTCAGCGGATTCAATCCAGTTTTCTGCCCGCCAATCAGCATATAAAGATGATATTCCTGCACTCAGCGTAAAATGCTTGTCTGGAGCGAAATCAAATTTCGTGTGTTCGAGCTGATTTTTTATGTTCTGTACAACTGAAAGCACATTTTCTCTTGATTCGTTCTCAAATAAAAGGACAAATTCTTCTCCGCCAAAGCGAAAGGCATTCTGATTGGCAGAAATATTTGATTTTATGAGTTCTGCAAGCTTTTGAAGCATAAAATCTCCGTTCAGATGACCGTACAAGTCATTTACACTCTTAAAGTGATCTAAATCTATCAAAACAAGAGTTGGCTTGCTTTTGCCTGTTTGGAACAATCCCATCATGCGATCGATTTCTTCATACAGAGCCTGCTTGTTGTACAATTGCGTCATGGGTTCGATTTTTAGCTCTTTGATAAGTTCCCGCTGTTTTCTGTAGTTGCCGTATATGAACCAAAGCTGTGCCTCTTGTGCGGAAACCATGTGCTTTGAGAAAAAATAGCTGCATATTATTAGTGCGGAAAAACACAAAAAAGACATCGGTGGATAAAAGTTGCTGTCTACTGGATAATTGCTAATCATGTTGAAGAATGAAGCTAAAAACAATGGGACAGTAGCTATCAAAAGCCAGTTCAGCAGCTGCTTGTTAGCAAATATCGAGCAGAGAAAAAATGGCAGAATGCAACAGATTGGTAAAAACTGAAAATAAGAGTGAAAAATCGATACTGTTGCGCACTGCACAAATGAGGCAAAGCTTATTATATACGTCCGAACCATTCTGTTCGTCTTTTTTCTCATAAAAAAGAGCAAAGCTATACTTGCGGTCAGAATGTTCAGCGTTGATGGGCAAACGATTCTGAGAAAAATATAGTGCAACATGTCATTGCCTAGTATATTTTTTTCTATAGCAAAAACAAAAATGAGAATTTCAAGAAGCAGAATTGTAATTGCAGCTATCCAACTTATTAGAAGGACTTTCTTCTGCCATTTTTTATATAATTCCGAGCGATATTCAAAAAACGCCATGTTAATTTGGCTCTGCGAAATTTGCGCCTATATTATTCATAACTTCAAAGAAATGTGGGAAACTGACGTTGCAACATTCTGCATCTTTTACAGTAATTCTCTCATTTGCCTTGAGACCCAAGCCCGCACAAGCCATGGACATTGCAATTCTGTGGTCAAGATAGCTCTCGACTGTTGCCCCATGAATCTTGAAGTCAGGATTTGCGGAACCATCAGCAAGCAATGGTGAGTGTCCGAATATTTTAAGGTAGTCTTTACCTTCTTCTACTTCTGCACCGATTTTCTTAAGTTCTGAAGCAAGCGCTGACAGCCTGTCTGTTTCTTTGCGGCGGCAAACGGCGGCATCCTCAAGTATTGTCGTTCCCTCTATGAAACAAGCGGCAACGGCAAGCGCACAGATTGCATCTGGGAATGGTGACATAGCGACATGAAGCTCTTTGTTCGGAAGATTTTCTGTTGTGAGTCTTGATGTCTTTACTGTGATTGTCTCCGCTGTTTTGTCCCAAACAATGTTTCCGCCTACTGAGCGCAGTACGTCAACGATGGCATCGTCGCCCTGTGTGCCGCTTCCGTCAATGTGCTCTATGACAATATTGCTGTCTGGTGCGATTAGTGCTGCGACAAGTGGGAATGCGACTGCTTCCCAGTCACTTGGGATTGTTGTCTCAAAAGCGTTTATTGTGACCGGTCCTTGTACGGTGATGTGCTTGTAATCATCGGAAATAGAACATTTTACCCCAACTTTTTCAAGCCATTTCTGGGTCATTGTGAGATACGGTGTTTCTGTTGGAGCAGAAAGTTCAATGTGCAGTTCTCCGTCCAAAAGCGTTCCTGCCATCATCATGCCGGAAATGTATTGGCTTGAAACAGTTCCGTCTGTTCTTACCGTTCCTGCCTTGATTGGTCCATGAATAATGAGCGGGCAACCGTCTACCCCCGGTCTTGCCGTATTGCAGATAGCTCCAAGTTGGTTCAAGGCTTCTACTACATGATGAACAGGGCGGCGGCGAATGCTTTCATCGCCTGTAAAAATGCTCCAGCCATCAAAGGTTGCTGCGATTGATGATAGAAAGTATAGCAAAGAACCAGAATTCCCTACGTTTATAACATCTTCTGGCAGATGAATGTTTTTGCCGGCTCCTGAAACAATCCATTCTGTGCCAGGTTCGCCCTCAACGCTTAGGCTCAAATCAATTTCAGCCCCGACTAAAGGAACTGCCGCCGCTGTGCTTAGACAGTCCGCACTTGGCAACGGATTTTTTATGTGTGACGTTCCTTCCGCCATTGTAGCTAAAAGAAGTGCTCGTATTGTATGTGATTTTGAACCTGGAACTGTTATAGAACCAAGAAGCGATGTTTTCTGGGCAATTATATTCATAATGGCGTATTATAGCATATTTGATTTTTTTTATATAGGGGTAGCACATAATCTATAAGGATATGACCTTAAAGAATTTATTGGCGATGTTAGCCGTCAACCCTGATTATTTGAATATCGCCGTCGCAAGGTCTGTTAATGCCTGGAACCATTACGCTTTCTCCTGCGTATTGGAGAAAATCGTAGTGATATGGAGTTTGGGGCAAATCCCTGTAATCGGCATACCAGATTTTGTATTCGCCCAATTGTTCCAAGTCAAAGAAAAAAGCTTCCCAGCGCAAATTTGAGTAAATCATAGGTTCGTAACCAGCCTTCTTTATTTCCTCGCAGAATGCAAGAGTATTCTTTGTGACTTGCTCGCCTGTGAGTTCATCAGTACGGGCTTCTTCCCATGTAATTGATTCTGGGTCGTAGACGACTGGAAGCTGCAAATCGTAGTCTTCCAAGTCTTTTATGACTTGCTGAGCTTCTGCTATGGCTTCTTCTTCTGAAATTGCCTGACTAAAATAGTAGACTCCGACATCCAGACCGGCTTCCTGTGCACCTTTGATATTCTCATGGAAACGCTCATCTGTATGGATAATGCCTGTCTGGTAGCCAGTCCAGCCAATCCTCAGGAATACGAATTCTCGTCCAGATTCCCTTACTTTCTTCCAGTCAACTTCTTTATCGTGCCGAGAGACATCAATTCCGAGCCTGTAGGTATATCTGGGGTCATTTTCATAACTCATTATATCGCTGAATTTGAAAAAACATTCGTCTTTATATTCATTTTTAGCTACGTTCGGATTTATAGGAAACTCTGTGGGGTAATGTGGCTCTGCAATAAGTTCTTCACTTGCAGTTTCTCTTATTGTCATACAGGAAAAGAAGCTGACTGCAATAATTGAGACTGTGGCAAAAGTTGTTGCCAATACTTTGTGATAGAACTTTTTCATGCGTCCCCCTTGGTCTTAGTCACTTTCAAGTATCATAAAATCCCAGTCGTCAAGCTCTATGCTGTCATTGCTCTGGAATTTGCAGCCTGTCAGTATGTTTGTGCAACCCCCGAAAGGATTTTTTATAAGATGTTTTTCACTTGAATAATTGAAAATATAGTGAATCATCTTGTTTTCTTTGTTCCTGCCGCTCCTCAAAATTATTGGGAACGATTCCGCAGGAACTGCAATTTTCGCTTCTTTTAAGGCATCCTTGTAAAAATGTGCCAGCACTTTTTTTGGACTTTTTGCCGCAAAATAGTAAGCAAAGCCATTTCCGAATCTGTTCTTTGTAACCGCCGCATATTGTGCCCAGTATTTGTGCTCGAATGAAGCCAGAACTTGGGCTGTGTCTGTTTCAAGAAGTTCTGCATATATTTCAAGCGGCTGTTCCAAAAGAGTTGCGTTTCCTGTCTGCGTAATCATTGAATATTCCATCCCGAACACATCTGTAAGCTTGTAAGGGTGGGCTTCGCTGTAAACGCTTGCTTTTTCATCGGCATAAAACGAGCGAAAAGAAGAGAATAAAATACCGCCATTTTTTACAAATATTCTGAGCTTTTCGGCGTTTTTGTCGTTAATACAATAAAGAGCCGGTGTTATAATCATCTTGTATTTTTGAGTGTCGAGAGAGTCAATGTTCACAACATCGCATTCAACATTCATTTCATAAAGCGTGTCGTACATCCATCTTAGTGCGTGATTGTACGTAAGCTTGTCAGAACCGCTGTCCATTGGGAAAAACTTTGCAGCTGTAAGCGAATCGTTATCTGTTACGATTGCCACTTCGTTCGTTTTTTTGAGATTCAGCAGTTTGCTGCCGTATTTTCGGAACTCAGTGCCAATTTGTTTCGCATAATTGTATATGATACCGGGTTTTAAATCGTGTCCAAGAACGCCTTTCCAGTATGTTTCCAAGCTGTTGTGAATAGAATGCCAGTTCCAGTACATAAGTCCGTTTGCCCCGCTCGCAAGGTGACTGAATGCTTGCAGCCTGAGTTGTTTTGGAAATGGTGTCCATTCCTTAAAGCCTTGGGCTTCTGTTTCAAGTACAAGATAGTTGTTGCTTTTTAGGCTGCGGATTTTGTCCCCTCCAAAAGCAATCTCGGCTCCTGTTAGCTGGTCTTGGCTTGGATGGTAAATGTCACAGCCAGCGATATTTACAGCAGTACTTGCTTCTGTGTGGTTTATTCCTGGTTGCTCGCCAAAAGAATATCCGCACCAGCCAAAGTCAAAATTATGTGTAATAAATTGGTCTTCTCGCTTGTATTCGGAGATTATTTTTGCTTGCCATTTGAGATAGTCTGCGGCACAGCTCCTAAGAAATTTTTCATATTCGCAGTGCAAATTCCAGTTTATGCTGTTTGAGATGTCTGGCATATCATCCCAGCTATGTATTGAGTTGCTCCAATATGCAAGTGTGAACGCTTTGTTGAAGTTTTCGGTTGTGCCATATTTTGTTTTCAAATATTCCAAAAATTTTTGCTGTGCGTACTTACCATAATTATCGTAGTGCTTTGTCTCATTATCCAGCTGAAAACCTACGACACAGGAATACGGCATTACGGCTTCTGTTAGCTTTCTGATTATTCTTTCTGCATATCTTAGAAAGACAGGATGAAGAATATCCATGCTCTGCCGCGGTCCGTATTTTACTTGCCCGTTTCTGTTTGTCACCATGATGTCAGGATATTTCTTTACGAGCCATGCAGGAACTGCATACGTCGGAGTTCCAACAATAACGTTCATGTTGAGTTTCTGGGCACAGTCAAGTACGTCTGTCACAGCCTTAAAGTTAAAAACACCGTCTTGAACTTCTTCCGTGCTCCATGTGGATTCGGCGATTCTGATGGTGTTCATCCCAGCTTCTTTCATCAATCTTAAATCGGTTTCTATTCGTTCATAAGGCATATACTCGTTGTAATAAGCAGCCCCAAACATAAGCTCATTTTTAAAATCCATGAAAAAATTATAACACGGAAAATTAATCAGCAGGAATTTTTTTAGGGCGAGTTTGGAAAATTTGGCAAACTTGTTGAATGCTGTAACTTATAATAAAATAGTTTTGTTTTGGAGATAGATATGTACAGGGCAGAAATAATTGCAAACCAGTCCGTTCAGGATGATATTGTAGAAATTCTAGAGGAATATATACCTGAAATTTTATATACTATAATTCCTTTGGTAAATGGTCGTGGTAAAAAGGACTATAAGCTTGGCTCTTCAACTTGGCCAGAAAATAATTTCGTTTTGATAAGCTATATAGAAGACAGCCGAAGGGAGATTGTTGAAAAAATCATAGCATCTGTAAAACAAAATTTCCCCGATGAAGGAATAAAACTCTTTTTTGTAAAGGCTGAGGATGGTATAATTTAGTAGGTTATGAAAAAATCTCTTATTTT
>CADCRJ010000272.1 GCA_902803735.1 uncultured Spirochaetaceae bacterium | reverse complement strand
GCTGGGTTACGCCGATTCCTTCTTGGTCGCCGATACTTACGACAGTGTGGATTTCTGGCTGAGTCAGCATAAGATCGCCGCAATATTTCTGAGGAATCTTTTCAAATAGTATGTACTTGTGAATGATGCGTTCACAAAGCCATGCAAAATCTTTTATACGGTCATCCATAATCATTTTGTTTATGTGCTATAGTGTTTAGTTACTAAACTAGTAATACCACGAAATATTTTTGCTGTCAATAGGGATGTTAATAGCTAGTAAAGTTTTCTTGTAAATTCAAATTTTGTCTCTTACAATAGACCTGTTCGGGATTTTGCTCTCCACGCGAGGAGGTTTGTTATGAGAAAATTTATTTCGTTCTTGTTGGTTTTTGCATTATTTTGCAGCATTGGATTTGCTTTAAATCAAGGTACCGTGCAATCCGTGCAAAAGAAACTCCCCTTTTCAAAAGGTGTAAATCTTCCAGGCTGGTTTGAACGCAATAAAATGAACGTTATGCTTTATGGCGAGCAGGATTTTGAGAACTTAAGGAACATGGGTGTTGAGATTGTGCGAGTGCCCGTCTGGTTTGAGATATGGAATGACGGCAGCTCAGAGTTCAAGATTCTTCCTGAGTGTTTTGATTTGTTGGACAAGGCTGTTGACTGGGCAAAAGAATATGGGCTTTACATCATCATTGATTTTCACAATGACTGCGACGGCTCTTCAAAGACAAATCCAAAAATCGAGAAGATTCTGCTCAAAATATGGTCTCAAATTGCGGGGCATTACAAAGATAAAGGCAGCCACATACTTTACGAGATTATGAATGAGCCGCATTTTTCAAGCGGAAACCTAAAATCAGATATAGCAAAATGGGCGAAAATCCAAGGCAATGTATTAAAAGCAATCAGAGATATTGATAGGACTCATACAGTAATTGTTGGTGGCGGTGACTGGGATTCTCTTGACTCAATGCTTGCCCTGCCTGATTACGATGATGACAATCTGATTTATAATTTTCATGATTACACACCTTTCTTGTTCACTCATCAGGGTGCGACATGGACTTATACAAAGCGAATCACAAACGTTCCGTTTCCTTACATGAAAGAAAAAATGCCTCCTCTTCCTAAAAATCCAACGAAAGATGAAAAACGAGAATGGAGCGAGTATCAGAAAAGTTCGTCAGAAGATGTTCTTGTTGCACCTTTGGACAAGGCTGTCGATTTTGCGAATAAACGGAATGCGGCTCTGATGTGCAATGAGTTCGGTGTTTACATGAATTATGCGGAGCCACAAGAGCGAGTGAATTGGTACAGGCTCAAATGCGGCTGGATGGATGAGCGGAACATAATCCGGGTGAGCTGGGACTATACGCAGGAATTCGGTGTGTTTAAGTCTTCAACTGAATCACGCTTTCCAGAGGATTTGAACACACCTCTGGTTGAGGCTATGGGATATAAGGTTCCAAGCGTAAAAAGCACTTCTTGGTTTGAGCAAGCAAAGAAAAGTGGTGACTGGACGATTTATAAGAGCGGAAAACTTGGTCTTATAAAGGCAAGTTCTTACGGAATAGAAGGGAATCTCTTTCATAAAGACATTGATTCTGAAATCGTCATTTCATTGGAGAATATAAACCCTAATGGTGCTATAAGTTTTTTGTTTGGCGAATCTTGCGACTTCTCGGATATGAAAGACTCTGGTATGTGCTTGGAGTTTTATTTAAAAAGCAAGGACAAGAATCTTAATCTCTCGGTCTATTTTAAGGATATGGAGTCAAGAATCTTTCCGTGGCGTGCGGCATATTCTCTTAATTCAAAAGTTTTCAAAGCTGATGGAGAATGGCATAAAGTCACTGTTCCGCTTAAAGATTTTTTTGACATTGGAGGCTGGACAAATACTGACGGTTGGAAAAACGGCGAGAATAAATTCAGTTGGAGCTTGGTTGGCTCGCTTGTGTTTGAAAACGGTGCAAGCAGCTCAAAAACCGGCTTTATGCTCAAAGATATAAGACTTTTCAATGTATCGAATTTAAAGTAAGCATCTATATATTATGTAAAAAGTTGTCTTTTTGTAGACGGTAATATTTGCAACTAGTCTACTTTTGTAGACTAGTTGCAGTTGAGCTGATGCTTACGTTATCCCTTGCAGAATGTTGCAAATGAATTTGCAAATGTATTTATCATTCCCATTGCGTCTGAAACGAAACTCGCCTTCTCTTCTCCGACCAGCCATTTTAGCAACTGAAACGCAACGTCAGCGGCAGTCTCTGGTCCGAAACTTGTGATAATATTTTTGTCCATGACAATCCTTTGATCAGGAATGACGTTCACTCCGAATTCCGCAAGCTGCTTCTGACGATAGCCGTCCCGCAAGTGATAAGTCGTTCCGTTCCGTCCACGAAGAACTCCGCTTTTTCCGATAGGAAGCGCGCCAACGCAGATTGATGCGATAAACTTTCCCTGTTTGTCAAATTCACGGATAAGACCAAGAAAACGCTCGTCATAAGCTTCTTTGTAAAAATCCCATTCTTCAAATCCGCCTGGGATAGCAAGCGCATCGTAATCAGCAACATTGATTTCATCAAATGTCTTGTCCATAATGATTGGAATGTCAAAGGTTGACTTTACGGTTTTTGTAAAGCCGCATGTGACGACATTCACTTCACAGCCATAATCATTTC
>CADCRJ010000271.1 GCA_902803735.1 uncultured Spirochaetaceae bacterium | reverse complement strand
GGATTAGTATCAGTCGCAGTTGCTTCTGCCAGATTAGAGCCAGTCTCATCAACACAATTCTGAAGCTCCTGATCTTCCTTGTCATAAGTTTTCATGTGCACAGTTATAAAATCACCCTGTTTTACCTCAATGGCAGGGAATACATATTTTTTGCTCTCGCCATAATTTCCGCTTACGATTTCCAAACCGCTAGTATTGCCACTTTTAACTACATAGACTTCAACATACTCAACCTTTTTTTTGGACGCACCGACTCGAATTTCACTAAGAACCATGCGGGCAGGATTCTCATTGAACCCGCGGAAGCTCTGGGAAAATTCGAGGGAATTACCAGAAGCGTCCAAAGCGACACCGTGCAAGGAATACGGAACGCCTACCAATGTTGGCTCAGAAAAGGATATTATGGCTCCTGTTGCCGTGGACGAGCATGCAGCAACGCCGTTATATTCTGTATTATCTTCAGCACATCCACCACTCACAGCGAGATTGCTGAGCAATACTGGCTCAGAGCAAGTAATCTCAACAGTCCGAGAATCAATTACACGAAAAGAGCTGATAAGGGGTGGCTCCGTGTCTTTATCAGGAATATCGAAGCCCTCTTCCGTCATTTTACAAGAAAAATGTGAAAGTAAAAAAATAAAGACAAAACTTAAAACCGAAAAGAAACGAATCCAATGAACAGTATTTTTTTTCAAAACAACCTCCGACTTTTTGTTCGGTCGAATGTCGAGTTTTAAAAGTAAAATACGCAGAAAGCAACACCCAGCGGGAACCCAAATGAGCACGGCAACGAATGTGCTCAATCCCGAAAAAAAGGCTTCCGCGCTTCGCTTGTGCAGATTTTTTTTCGGGCATGGAACCCCGCTTCCGTTGATTTCTGAGTTTCCAATCAAAACTCGACATTCGTCCTATTAGTTATTTGAAATAAAAGTTCATGGATTTCAATTTTTTGGAGAAAAATAAAACCCCTTACACAAAATGTGAAAGGGGCATTTTTTTATAAACTGTCAAAGACTGTTTTCAGTTAATTAGAAATCGAGCGAGATATGATTCCACCACCAGCTATAACACCATCCCTATAAAGGACTGCTGACTGTCCTGGTGCGACAGCTCGCTGAGGCTCGTCAAATGTAATTCTGTAAGCGGCTCCTGTATAAACGGTCTCATCACTTTCTTTGTCTGGTGAATAAGGCTCAACAGTACAACCTACAGGGCGGCTTGCCAAGCGAATTTTTACAGTAGCTTTGAAAGAACCTGTAGGAACGACTCCTGCCGGCCATACAAAATCATCCGCAATAAGAGCCGAGCAAAGCAAATCGTCATTAGAAGCAAGAACGACAAGATTTTTCTTTGCATCAATAGAATGAACATAAAGCGGGCGGGTGCTGCTTACTCCAAGACCTCGACGCTGACCAACCGTATAATGCTCGATTCCGTTGTGATGACCTAGCACATGTCCGTCCAAATCAATTATATCACCAGGAATTCCTGGCTTGTCAGAGAATATCAGGTCAAAATACTCAGGTGGAATAAAATCCTGGCTCTCTTCCCTTTCTGCGGCTTTTAGCCCGCGTTCACGAGCCATCTTAAAAACTTCTTTTTTCTCAGTAAATCCCAATGGAAATCGGACTTTCTCAAGGGTCGTACTAGGGATACGGTACAAGAAATAAGCCTGGTCTTTTGTAATGTCGCTTGCACAGGCAATCATCGCAGGCTTTTTGTCAGAACCCCACAAACCTTCCGCAGGGTGCACAATTTTTGCATAATGTCCCGTACAGAAATAATCAAATTGAATTCCGAGATTCTGAACGCCTTCCAAAAGTGCGCCAAATTTTATTGTGGAATTGCATCGAATACAAGGATTTGGCGTTCTTCCAGCCCTATACTCAGCCTTAAAATAATCAAGAACCCTCTGCTGGTAAGCTTCTTTTACATCTATAACATGATACTCAATGCCATGCTCGGCACAAAAAGCCTTACATTGCTCAATATCATCAGTTTCATCAGGTCCATAGCAAGAACTATGAAGGGTCTGCCCCTCAGCAAGAACAGGAAGATCTCCTTTCCATAGCGACATAGTAACGCCAATGACATTGCATCCTTTTTCTTTAAGCAAAATCGCTACCAGCGTAGAGTCAACGCCACCGCTCATTCCAACGACAACCGTATCTCCAGCCTCTGGCATTTTTACATCTATATATTCCATAGTAAAACAATAGCAAATTGTAAAGAAAAACACAATAAAAGGGCGAATTTCGCAACTAAGCAGTTAGCAGACCTCTTGAAAATCTCGGTTTCTAAAGTGCAGGAAATCGCACGCAGAGCGCCTGTCATGGGCTAGCAGCTGCTTATACGCAAGGACGGTGATACAACATCGCCCTTGTTTTTAAAAGTTGAAATCCTACTTCTATTAAATCATCCATTAATTTTATAAGGTCATTTTTATTGTCTATCGACACATTTTGCTCCTATATACATTTAAGCAACGTAATGCTATAAGCAGGGAGCCGAATACCCCCTGCTTATTATGCTACACGCTTATATCACTAGACAGATTATCCATAAAATCTTTTGCAGTATAGGCAAGAAGCTTACGACTTTCAAATTCCGCAGTTTTTCTGTAATCAATTCTGTAAACAGGGGATTCATTTTGGTTTAAATCAACAAACAGGACAAAGTTCCTTTTATAGCCAAAAGGAACACAGTTCTTTGCCCACAGGCTCTTAAAGCCTATTATGTTCTTGAAGTTGAGCATGTTCATACAGCTGATTTGTTTTCTATCTTCATATACAGTATATTTAAGGCTAAATGAATCTTTACTAAATTCTTCAAAAGATTTTGGCAAAACCTTTATTATTTCCTCGCTGTCTATAAAGACATAATCTTCTTTCTCCGCAATCTGCATTACTTTATCCGTTACGTCTTCGCCACTCTCTGTGTCTAAAACCTTGAACGGAGGCTTTATGTCTGTAACGCAAATTGCGTCAAATACATTTTCCAGGCTTGTAAAGCTTACGCGGTCAAAAACAGGCTTGCCTGTTCCCTCTATTTTGTACCTTCCGCGCAGCTCAAAATCAGCCTTCTGAGCCCCTTCCTTTGGATAAAGTTTTGAAACAACATTGTTACACTTTTTTAAGAAAATGCCTTTTGCAAAATCGCACATTTTCTCTGCTGCCAATTCCTTTATGTTTAAAAGGTCTGTATACAGGCTGTTTGAGCACATAATTGCATCACGAAGGACGTTCTGGAATTTTGTTACGTTTCTGTACTGCTCGTGTACAAGAGCGTTATTGTTCCTGCAGAATTCATGCCAATCAATTGTTTCTCTCTTTATGTCTATAGTCACATATCCACAAATACTTTTACTCCAAGTATTTTTAACAAACTCCTCAAGAGCTTCACCAGTCTCAGTATCTTTCTGCCACCTTGGATTTTCACCTGTAAGGAACCTGTCAAGCGTCTTGCTTAGCTCTTTGTATTCCTCCTCGCTTACTTCAAGGGTTTCTTCACCTTCCTCGCTGTAGCCCTCTGGTAACGGCGGCTTCTTAGGTTCTTCCTCCTCGTCATCAAAGTCAAACTCATAGTCCTTGTCGTTTATACCGGCACACGGAAGGATATTCTGAATGTCATTCTCCTTGCAGAACTTTTCAAACTCCTGATAAAGCCTTCCTGCATAAAGATATGCGTGCAGTTTTTCCAACACTTCTTCAGAAACTCCAAGCAGGGTGTCATATTCCATTTCACCCATATATTTGACAAATTTCTTGTCTTCTACAGCATGTTTTGTAGTATACGCAAAAAATTCATTGTGATACTCAAGCCTTATGAGCGGGTACTCCTCATCATTAAATACCTTCACTTCCATTTCTGGATTTAAGCAGCCATAATAGAGTACAAAAAAGCACATTATTCCATTTTCTACACAGAATCTGCTGAACAAGCTCCAGTCCGGCGTTTTTTCCAGCATCTCTCGCATTGTCTTATAATCTTCTTCTTCAACAAATGCCGTTATTTTTTTTAGGATTTTTGCCTTAGAATCCTCTTCATCATTTATGTATTCTGCAAGTTCAATCGGGGCATAGCAGAAATCTACATTTCTGTACCTTATGCATAGCGTTTGATAAGGCTCACCCCTATATTTTACAGCCACCTCTCCCTTATATTCCATAAGGTCTTTTTCTTCTATTTCATATTGCCGGCTTTCATCATCGCTTTCGTCATCGTTATTCCAGCTTTCTTCTGGGTGAGCATCTATCTTTTCTAGGAATATGCCTATGTCTTTTTCAAGCACTGTGGAATCTTGCACAAGGCTGTCAAGCCTGTCTGGATATATTCCGTCCTTGTGGTTGTATTTGTAAACAGGGCTGTTTGGGTTGTCTGCCTCAATGTATATGGAGTGTCTTTCAAGGTGTCCGATATATACGTACCCCAGCTTCAAAAGTTCCTGAAAAGTAGCGTCATATTGCGTGTCGCACGGGTTTACGAGCAGCCCCTTCTTACCCTCATAATAATATACTGTATAGAAGGAATTTTTTCTGGTAATTGCATCCGCAATCTTCTTGTCAAGCCTGCCAAGCAGGTCCTCGCCAAAGACGAAGCCCTTCTCGCTCTCGTACTGCTTGAATTCTTTCGTAACGTCTTTTTCTGTTTCTTTGTCTATGACTTTGAATGAGCTGTAAATGTGATTTTGTTTTAGTCCAACCAAAACGTCATCAAAATTTTTTGCCCTTATCTCTACTGTGTAATTAAGGCTGTTTATAAGTTTGTATTTCTGGTTCATTTTTTAGTTTGTCTCCTTTTTGTCGTTCCCAACCTGTACTTGCGGCCTTTTTAGAGAATTGGCACAAAATCTATTCCTCTTCAATAATCCAGTCGTCGAGCTGCTCTTTTTCGCTGGAATAGTTCACGGCGACCTTGACGATTTTTCGGCCGTCGTTTTTGTAGGCTATCGGGTAGTCCTTGCTGTTGATTTGATTCATCGCCTCTTGTGCGCTCTTGTCCATCTTGAACTCAAAGATGTAAATCGCTAATTTTTCCCAGACAACAGCATCGCTTCTGCCCTTGCCGTTCTGCACCTCACAAAGCACGAACTCGCCCATGAGCTTGAAGATGAGCCACACGAAAGCCTGGCAGTCCAGCTCGTAGCATTTTTGGTTCGACTTTTTTGGGGCAGCTGCGAATATTTTGTTTATCCGCTCCATGAACTCGTTGACCTTGCCCGCGCGGAGCTCACGCACAAAATTCAGCACTTCGATGTTGCTTGTTTTTTCCTCGTAGCCTGCGTAAAGCGGAATCAGGTTCTCGTAAAGCCCATATTTTACCTCTTCGTTCGGCAAGCCCAGCGTAAAAGACCTAAAATCCTTGTCATAGGATTTTATAGTGATGTAGCCCGTCTGATACAACATAGGAAGCGGGTCGGTCGCAGTCAGGCGGTAATTCTCCAGCGCTCGCGAGCCGATTTCAATATTGTCCTCTAGCGACTTATAGTCAAAGTCACTGTTACGAATCATCTTTGTGAGGAAAGTCGGCGTGCCTGTCGAGAACCAGTAGCTTCCGAAAGATTCCTTAAAAAAGGCATTCATCAAGCTGAACGGATTGTAAATGTCTGTTTTTGTGTCCTTTGAAAAATGGTAGCCGTCGTAATTCTTCTTTAGCTCTGCAATACACTCATCTTTTGTGAGTTCGTTTTTTTGAGCCATGTTTTCAATTTCTGGCACAAAGTTCGCTTCCAGCTCTTCCTGCGTGATTCCGCAAATCGCAGTAAATGCGTCGTCTAAGGAAATGTCGTTCAGATTGTTCAAATCCGAGAAAATACTCACTTTGTCGAATCTAGTTACGCCAGTGATGAACGCAAAGCGAATGTGCGAGTCCTCGCTCTTCAAGTTGCCGTAAAAGCCTTTCAGCACGGAGCGGATTTTGTCCTCAATTTCGCTGTTCAAAACGTGCTGCAAAAGCGGCTTGTCGTACTCGTCCGCCAAAACAACGACCTGATTCCCTGTCTTTTCAAAAGCAGCCTTTATCAAGTTTCTAAAGCGAATCGCGACGTCTTTTGACTCAGTACGCTTGCCGTAAATCTTCTCGTATTCCAAAAGCGTGTCGTCAATTTTTTCAATCAAATCTTCTACGCTGTCGTAACTTTTGCCAGTAAAATCAAAATACAAAACAGGGTATTTCTTCCATTCAGTCTCAGTCTCAGAAAGCGCAAGCCCCTCGAACAAATCCTTTCGCCCT
>CADCRJ010000270.1 GCA_902803735.1 uncultured Spirochaetaceae bacterium | reverse complement strand
GCTTTGCCGTTATCTGTTGCGATAGCGGAATTGAAAAAACAATCTGGCGTTCACTATACTGAGCGGATACTAACGGCTTTTTTATCCTATTTGGAGACTGAAAAACCGATACTAGAATAAAGGGAATTCAAAAAGTTACTAAAATTTGAAACTCCCACGAATAAAGCGAAAACAAAGATTGTTGTTGAAAAGCTTGTAAAAATTTTTTAGGGAGTTTTTGATTTTTGCGGCTTCTTTATTTTAGGAAGGTTTTTTATGGCAAAAAAGGAGCTAGACAGATTTGACACTAAGGCAAAACGTAACGTTCAGATAAAAACTAAGCTTGTTCTGATTGTTTTTGGAGCTATTGTTTTTTGTGTTTTAGGTACGCTTTGTCTTACTCTTGCTATCTTTGACAGGGGTCTTGTAAAAGATGCTCAGGATCAGATTGAGCATACTGCTACAGGCGTTAATCAGACACTTTTGGATTGGATTGATACTCTTTCAACTGGTTCAGGTCTTCTGTCCTCTCATACCACTATAATTGAATCTCTTTCTTCTGGCGATACTGACTCTCTCGCAGAAATCGTTGAAAGTTCTCTTGAGCATTTGAATGTTGATTTTTTTGCAGTTGTCGGTACTGACGGCTGCGTGTTGCAGAATGGAGCTTATAATATTGGTGAAGGAGATGACGTTACTTCCTGCAAGCTTGTAAGAGAAGCCCTTAACGGAGAGAAAGTCTATGGCTTCTGTGGCTTTGGGCCTTTTGACTATGCCGCTATTGCCGTCGCCCCTGTCTTTGATGATGACTCTGTTGTTGGATGTGTCGTTTTTGGCTTTGACTTGGCAGATGATGTTTTTGTCCGTCAGGTAAAGGACACTTACAACGTTGAGTGTACTATGCTAAAAGAAGATACTCGTATTTCTACAACATTGGGCGTTGATTTTCTTGGCTTGAAACTTTCCAACAAAGATGTAGTAAAAACTGTATTGAATGATAAAATTCCGTTCAAAGGAAACACCGTGATTGAGGGCGTTCCGTATTATGCGATTTATTTGCCTTTGTTCAGCGGAGATGATGTTACTGGAATGGTCTTTGTTGCCCGCAGTATGGAGATTATCGAGGGAATTCGGAACAGAACGCTTATTTTGGTAATTCCGTTACTGATGATTGTCGTTGCTGTAATTGTTTCCCTCACGTATATGTTTGTACGCTGGCTTATGTGGCGTATCACAAATGTTACTAAATTCCTGGAGGAGATGGAGACTGGTGAAGCGGATTTGACAAAACGCTGCGGCTTGTTTATTCGTGACGAGATTGGCGATTTGGTCGTTCATTTTGACTTTTTCTTGGATAAATTGCAGGAAATCATAAGGCAGATAAAAGAGTCAAAGACCGAGCTGGCTATGTCTGGTGCTGATATGGCAGAAAGCTCCCGTAATGCTTCGGACTCTATAAATCAGATTATTTCAAATATTGGTGAGATTTCAAGTCATATTTCAAATCAGGGGCTGAGTGTAGGGCAGAGTGCTAATGCTGTCGATAATATCGCCCAGAACATAACTCAGCTAGACGGAATGATAGAAAGCCAGTCTTCAGGTGTCTCTCAGGCATCTGCTGCTGTCGAGGAGATGATTGGGAATATTTCATCTGTAAATACATCTGTTGATAAAATGGCTCATTCTTTTGAGTCTCTTGCAGATAATGCTAAGATGGGGTTTGCAAAACAGCAGGATGTAAATGAGAGAATTCAGCAGATTGAAGGTCAGTCGGTTATGCTTCAGGAAGCTAACCAAGCCATTTCAAATATTGCAGAGCAGACAAACCTTCTTGCTATGAACGCAGCAATAGAGGCTGCCCATGCAGGCGAGGCTGGAAAAGGCTTCTCCGTAGTTGCGGATGAAATCCGTACTCTAGCAGAAACTTCTGGTGCACAGTCTAGGACAATCAGTGAGCAGCTTAACAAGATTATGGACTCTATTTCTGCTGTAGTTGCAGCCTCAGAAGAGTCAAGCGAGGCATTTTCTGCCGTTTCAAAGGGTATTGACGAGACGGATCAGATTGTCGTGCAGATAAAATCCGCTATGGCAGAGCAGATTTCTGGTTCACAGCAGATAAATGGCGCGTTGAAGGACATGAATGACAGTACCGTGGAGGTTCACAGAGCATCTAAGGATATGTCGAGCAAGAATTCTATAATTCTTAAGGAAATGTCTTCTTTGCGCTCTTCTACGGAGCTAATGAGACAGAGCATGGAAGATGTTTCAAGCGGAGCTCGCAAAGTAGGTGAAAACGGATCTGTTTTAAAAGATATATCTGAATCTGTTCGTATTGCTATTGATAAAATTTCTTCACAGATAGATTTGTTCAAAGTTTGAATCTCTTGCAAACTTTACTATTGAAATGAATCTTTCGCACCGCTATAATTAAACTGCTTAGAACTCGCTTTCTAAGCAGGTCTAATATGAAGAAATTGTTATTTGTAATGTTTTTTATTGGCGTAGTCCAAGGTGCGTTTTGTCAGTCAGTTAATTTTGGGCATGCTCAGAATAGTGGTGCGCAGACTTCATCATTTGGTGTTTTTCGGAATGAGTATGATGATTATACTGATGTGTTTTATTGGGATTCTGTGACTCATGAGCAGGATATAATACCGACTGTTTATGGTGGAATTGATGAGAACTACTGGAATGCTGGTGTAAGTGCTGATTACAAAAGCATTTACGGTTCTTTTATTTTTTATGAGCAGATTGCGAATTATAAGAACTGGCCCAATAATATGACTGATCTGGGGCTTGCTGCAACAATAGGAATTAGGGATATTATTACTGTACAAGCCAGATATTATGATTTCTGCTATTCTGGTGGCAAAGGAACTGCGGTTCCAGGACTTACAATTGCAAAATCTTTTGGGGACAGCTCTTATAAGCCAAGAGCCGCTGTAGGTTGTGATTTGAGCTTTTGGTATCTTGAGCCGCTCGTTCCTGATATGATTTTTCCACGCAGTTATTTTCGTTTTGATTTTAGCAAGGACAGTATGAATGGCATTGGATTCAAATACCTCATTGTTCCAAGAATAAAAGGTTCTAGAAATCAAGTTGATATAGATACAGTTTCGACATCGCATACGTTCAGTCTCTGGATTGGTTTTACAAAAGATTTTGAGCGTTTTTCTGTAGGTGTTCGTCCAAACTCATTTGTTTCTATAAACGCTATTAATCCGACAGAGGCAAGGGTTTCTGTTGACGGACCTGAGGCATACAATCCTTATGCACATTCAGGAAACAGGGAATTTTTGGTACGTCTCCCTGTGTCAATTAAATATAATCTGACAGAAGCGGTAGACTTCTTTTTTTCTGTTAAATTCGGCTTGTATCATGCTAATTTTGACCATTATTCAGATGAAAATCCTTATACAGGTCTTGGCGGAAACAACAATAAAGGTTGGGTATGCGAGAAAGGCATTGGATTCGGCCTTAATTTTGAGATAAGCCCTAAATGCAATGTTCAGGTTGCGAGCAATTTTACCCGAATACCTGAATATGCGGGTGACAATCATTTTTATAAAGCAAAAAATGTTTCTTTGGCAAATATCGCAAAAGAACCTCTTACAGTTTCTGCTAAATTCCAGTTCTAGTAAAGTTTCTTTTAAGAAAAAGGGGCTGTCTAATAAGTTCAGAATGTTGCGAACTTACAGGGCAGCCCCTTTTTCGTAATTTTCTTATTGATTTCAACTTATATTCAGAACTAACTTAATCCATGAAGAAATTGTAATCAGCATCATCATTGTTGTTGAACTCGTCAAACTCATTGTTTGATTCTTCATCTGATTTTGGCGTAGCATCCAAATCAAATGTCAAAGGTTCGTCATCCCGTATGAACATATCGCTTGCAAAGCCTGATTTGTAAAGTTCCCTTTCAAGCCTGTATACAGCAAGGCTTCTTCCTACTGAATTCGTATGGAAGTTGCAAGGCTCTGTAGGACCTGTTCCAGCCAAGTACCAGAGTGAAACTTTGTTTCCTTCGCACTCTGGTGTAAGCAGTCCGCCTGAGACCGAGCATACCGTCATCTGAACGACACCTGAAGGTCTCTCAAAATCTTTGTATGGCAAACCATCATGTGCTTTTTGCATATATTCTGTCCATGCAGGTCCTGCCAATGTAGAACCAGTAAGCTGCAAACCGAGTGACTGACCAGGCTTGTCAAAGCCGAACCAAACTGCCGTCGTGTAGTATGGAGTGAATCCTAGCGTCCAAGCATCAGCCCAGTTCTGCGTGGTTCCTGTTTTTCCTGCCGCAGGGATTGTGTATTTTTTGCCCTCTTTGTTTATATAACGAAGTTTTGTTCCATTTGCTGTAGGGCTTGCAAGTGTTCCTGTGCGGACTGTATTTTCAAGCAACTGAGTCATAACGAACGCCGTCTGTGGCGATATAATCTGTGCCGCAGCGCCTTTTGCATTCTGTGCTTCTCTTACGTTTTTCTCAATATTAAGGAATATGTTTCCGTTACTGTCCTCTACGTTTCTTATGGCGATAGGAACGACTTCCTTACCGCCGTTTGCGAATGTCGCATAGGCTTTTGCCATTTCGATTGGTCTTACGGAGCAAACACCTAAACCAATAGGGTATCCAGGAACAAAACCTCTTGTCGGAAGCTCTTCTTTTGAGATTCCGAGCAGCGAAACTGCCCTGTCTATTGCCACGTCAAATCCTATGCCGTCAAGAATTTTTATTGACGGTACGTTCATAGAATGTGCTAATGCGTACCAAAGCTCAACGTCACCTTTCCACTCACCCCTGAAGTTCTGTGGAATATAAGGCTTGCCGTCAGCCGTGTAGAATACTATAGGAGTGTCTGAAATAATTGTACTTGGCGTGTATTGTCGTGTGTCTATGGCAGCGCTGTAATAAAGCGGCTTAAATGATGAACCTGGCTGTATTCGTGCTTGTGTGGCACGTATAAACTGGTTTTCGCTATCGAATTTGCTACCACCGACAAGTGCTGTTATGTAGCCTGTATCGTTCTCTAGCGATATCAATGTTCCCTCGATTGTGTTCTTTCCGACATTTGATTTTGCCACAGCGTTTGATTTGTTTACAATGCTTAGCTTAAGAGAGTCCATGCCGAACATTAACGACATTACGTCGATTACAGGGTTTATTGTGTTTACGTATGTTGAAAGGGCGATAGTCTCGTTTCTTTGTTCAGATACTTTTATTCCCTTCAAATTGAACGTGAGCGCAAGCAATTCTGAGAGCGGAGTGTATATCTTGAATGCTGCGTTCTTTCGCTCGCCAGAAGAACGCTGATATGTTCTGTTTGCGTATGCAATGTATTTGTCCATTGCATTCTGGGCTGCCTGCTGATTCCTTAAGTCAAGGGTTGTGTTTACTGTAAAACCACTTGTGTAAATGTCATCAGAACCATAGATTAATTTTCCAAGTTCCTTACGAACGTATTCGCTGAACCACGGAGCTTTGTCATCATGCGTAAAAGTTGCGGCACTGCTAGTCCTTGTAAGGTCAAAGTCCGCCCAGTATGCGTTGAATGAGTTGTCAGCTTCTTCCTTTGTAAGGTAATGTGCGGCAACCATCTTGTTTAGGACGTCCCTTTGCCTGTCCATGGCTTTGTTCGGGAACTCAAACGGATTCATCAAGGCTGGGTTTGAGAGCTGTATTACAAGAATAGCAGCCTCGGCAGGTGTTATTTCCGAAGCCCCGTGATTGAAGTAGTATTTGCTGGCTGCGTTTACGCCGTATGTACCAGCACCAAAGTAAATCCTGTTCAGGTACAGTTCCATTATCTCAGTTTTTGAATAACGGCGTTCCATTTGTATAGCCCACCACAATTCTACAAGCTTTCTTTTTATTGTATAGTCTGTACGGTCACAGTAAAGGGTTCCTGCTATTTGCTGTGTAAGGGTTGAACCTCCACCAAGATTCTTGCCGATGAGTTTTCCGCCAAAAGCACGGATAAGAGCCAGAACGCTGTATCCTTTATGCTTGAAGAATCGCTTGTCTTCACGTGATATTAAGGCATCTACCATTTGCTGTGGCAAATCGTTCACGCTGATAATCTCACGTTTTTCTTCGCTTGCAAATTCAGTTATAAGCTCTCCGTTTATATCAATGAGCTTTGTAGGAAGAGCTGTTATGAATTCCGTGAAATTTTCATTGTCAATTATGTATTTTGTTGCCGACAGAGCTAGACCTAGAGCAGCTCCAAAAATTATTGAGAACAAAAAAAGTCCTGAAAGAAGGACATAGGTGGACTTTTTGATTTTTACCATAATATTATAAGGATAAGGATTTATAGGGCTTCTGTCAATTCTGTGCGTGTTCTGCTGTTATGGTTTGAGCAAAAAAAAGCCGGCTATGCGCCGGCTATGCCCTATCAGGCAGTCGGGCATCAATGGGTGGGAGGGGATAGTTGAGTGCCCGACTTTTAAATTATCGCACTTAATTGCGGAATTCTTTAGTATTTTCAATTTTCACTTCATAATTTTTCAAAGAATTTCAAAGAATTTCATTTTTAGGGCGAATGTCGAGTTTCAAAAAGTAAAATACGCAGAAAGCAACTCCCAGCGGGAATCCAAATGAGCACAACAACGAATGTGCTCAATCCCGAAAAAAAGGCT
>CADCRJ010000269.1 GCA_902803735.1 uncultured Spirochaetaceae bacterium | reverse complement strand
CGCTTCGTCCGATGTGCTTGTTTTGCGCAATTCCGCACCTATGAAACTTATGGATGCCATACTTTATACGCAGTCTGGCTCGGAGACTGTATGGGAAAAAAAGCTTCAGCAGGAATTTGCGGAAGCTGCGGTTTCGCAGGGTATTTGGCAAGGAACATCATCACCATCGTCAAATTGTATTGCTGACGGAATTACCACAGCCGCATCTGCCCGATCTCTTTCAAGACAAAACATCGGAATGATAAAGGAACATTATACAGGGGATGATGCAATAATTCCGGCTTCTCCAACGGATTGGATAGTTGTCAAAAAAGTTACTCCTGGAGCGTTAAACAGTACGGACAGATTTATCGCTGTTAAAAAGTAATTTTATCGCAATATTTCCTGCTGATTGCTAGTCATTTCTAAATAATTCTGCTAAAGTCTAAGTAATATGGCAGAATTATTAGCACCGGCAGGAAATGTAGAAGCATTGGATGCAGCAATTGGCGAAGGAGCTGACGCTGTTTATCTTGGACTCAAGAGCTTTAATGCTCGTTTGCGCTCTTCAAATTTTGCGTGGAATCAATTTGAAGCAACTGTAAACAGTTTGCACAAACAGAATAAGAAAATTTATGTTACTGTAAATACTGTAAGCGAAGAACGTGATTTGGAGCGTTTGTACCGCTTCTTGGGATATCTCAATAGAATCGGACCTGATGGGCTTATCGTTCAGGATTTCGGTGTTGTCCGCATGTGTCAGGAATTTTTCCCGAAACTCGAATTGCATGGTTCGACTCAGATGAACGTTGAGAGTGCAGCTGGCGTAAATCTTTTGAGCCGCGAAGGCTTGAAAAGGGTTGTCGTTGCACGCGAGCTTGGACTCGAAGAAATCCAGTATATAAAAGCGAATACCAGCTCTGAGCTTGAGGTGTTCGTTCATGGTGCGCTTTGTGTAAGTGAGAGTGGCCTTTGTCTTTTCTCTAGCTACCTCGGCGGCAAATCGGCTAACCGTGGTATGTGTACTCAGGCTTGCCGTCGTTTTTATACGGCAGAAACTTCTGAGGGCGAGAAGCAGGGATATTATTTCTCTCCTTGCGATTTGCAGCTCATTGAAAAAATCCCTGATCTTATCATGGCTGGCGTTGAGTCATTCAAGATTGAGGGACGCATGAAAAGTGCGGAGTATGTAGGTGCCGTTGTTGCGGCTTATCGTTATCTCATGGATCATTGGGAAGAAGACCGCAAGGGGGCTGTTGCGACTGCAAAGCGTTTGCTTTCTACAGACTTTGCCCGTACAAAGACTTCTTATTGGTATAATTTTAAGACAAATGAAGAAGGTGTAGATAAAGCTGGTTCTCTTATCTTGAATCCAAATCAGGCAGGTGGTACTGGACTTTATCTTGGTGTGATCGATAAGTTTGAGACTCCTGATGATGAGGCAAAGCAGCGGGCTATAGATGCTGCTGGTCCTGATGCTTCTCCTGAAGACACAAGAATTGTGATGGCTCACCTTGATGGTGGCTCTTATGACCCTGATCCTGGTGATTCTGTACGTATCCATAGGGCTGATGATACTGGGCGGGCAAGTCACAAGGTTCGCTCTGTTTTCATTGATGAGAAGGGAAATCGTTACATCGATATTCCTACTGGTTTTAAACGCGGAGATACTGTCTATTTGTTGCAGACAAAAGCGATGTCAAAGCGTTATGCTCATGTCTTGCCACATGATATTGGTCGCTATCGCCAGCAGCCAGGTGCAGAGATTCTTCCTGTCTTGGATTTGACTCCTGTTGAGAAGAATGAGTTGTCATACTTCCCTGAAGGCTTGTATATACAGGTTTCTACACTTAAGGACTTGTTTGTCGTTCAATCAAAGAATCCTGTGCGGGTTATTATCGAACTGAATAAAGAGACAACAGCTGATTTGCTTGAGCAGAAGACAACGCTTCCAATTTCAAAAAAGCAGATTATAATTTCCCTTGATCCGTACTTGCCGGCTTCTTTGGAGCCAGCTATGTCAGAGACCTTGGCAAAGCTTATGGAGCTTGGCTTCAAGACTTTTGTCGTAAACAATATTGGTCATATTGCTATTCTTCGCAACAAGGGTGCTAACTTGATTGCTGGTCCATATCTGTATACATTCAACAGATGGGCAGTTTCTTGGCTTGAGAACCAAAATATAGGTGCGTTTATAACGCCTGTTGAAAATTCTTGGGACAATTTGAAGAATACTTACGATGTTAGTGTTCGTGACCGTGTAATGGTTACTGTTTATGCTTATCCTGCATTGTTCAGAATTCGCTTTAAGCTTCCTAAGAGTTATGACTTTTTGTACTTTAGAGATAAAGAAGAGACGGAATTCAAGATTCTTTCGAATGATGATGGCTCTATTGTTATGCCAGAAAATCCGTTCTCTATTACAGATAAAGTTGAAATGTTGCAGACTGACGGCTTTAGAAGAATTCTGATTGATTTTTCAAGGACGTCCGTTACAAGGCAGGAACTGAAAGTTGTTTCAAATTCTATTGCTAAAAAACAGCCGATTCTGGATACATCTCGTTTTAACTGGAAGGATGGTTTCTACAGTCCAGAAAAGATTGAAGAATATAAGGCAATGAATGAAAGGCAAGCCGCAGCAAAGGCAAATGGCTCTTTTGCTCCGAACGGCAAGGCTTCGCAAAAAAAACGTCCTCAGTCATCTGCTGGAAATAGAAGACGTGGTGGTCAAAACTATGGTGGTAGGGGAGGCCGAAAAGGTTCTCGCTAGTTGCAAGCTGACATCTTTTTAAGTGTCTCTAATTTATAAATATACTAAAAAAGCCAACGGAAGAGGAATTCCGTTGGCTTTTATTTTTAATCATAGTTACTTTTAGAACACAACGTCATCGTCTGTTGGTTCTATGTCTGAAAATTCTGTTTCTAGCTCTTCCCGTATTCCTGCGGCAGCTTCTTCAAGATTTGCAAGTTCCTCGTCTGTTTCTTGTCCCGAACAGTTTGCGTTGCTATCTTCCGTATTTTTCTTTTGGTCTGGCTTAAAATCTATATGTTCCGCGACAACGTAGATTTTTGAAAATGATTTTCCGTCCTCGTTTTTCCAACGGTCTTGCTTTAATCGTCCTACAACCCTTACACCTCGCCCTTTTAGAGCATTTGTTACGACAAAAGAGCTGAACTTTTCGCCCCAAGCTTCTACATTATAAAATCCTGTCTCCTTTGCAAAACTTCCCTGCGAATCTTTGTAATAGCGATTTACTGCAATCGGCATTACACAAAACTTTGACCCGCGAGGTGTTGCTTTTACAAGTGAGTCCCTGACGACATTTCCCTCTAAGATAACTTGATTCATAAGATTCATAAAAATACTCCTTAAAAAACTCCGCGTTAGCGGCATTGCACGGAGGCAACATATAAGCCTCCTATAAAAACGCTCCGGCCGAAGCAAAGGTTGCAGAAAAATTCCTGCATCTTATTATTTGATTTAAAAGTTCATGGATTTCAATTTTTGGAGAATTTTTTACTAAGATTATGAGTGTAAAAAAAATGGGCTGTCCAGTCGTATTTTGGACAGCCCGTTGTTTAGAGCGGAATGTTTTTAACAAGCTTAATTATGTAAAGCTTTGTGTACATCATTAAGGCATCATGCTCGCCGATTTTCTGCATACCAGGCATTTTTACCATTGTTTCTGCAAGACTTTGGATACGCTCAGGAGTAAAGCCTGAAGGCTTCATTGTTCGTAGCGTATGGCGGACATAATCCCTGATGAGGGAGTTAACGTCCTCTGTAAGGTTGTTGCTCAAATCTGGCACAAGAATCTTGTTCCAGAGAAGCTTATAGGATTCAAGCTCCCTGTCGAGCGTCGATGTTTCTGGTACAAAGCGGCCCTCGATTTCTCTCGCTGCGGTACGCAAGCCAAGCTTTCTGGCAACCTTTGAGTTCTTGCTTACAATCATGGCTGCGTTTACATCTTCCTGCCCCTTTGCAAGCTCTTCTTCTCGATAAAGCTCCGCATCGCTCTTTATGTGCTTGTTCCTCTTAGACTTCGGCGGATGCAGGATAAGCCGTGCGACCCAAGAGAAGAATGGTATTGTATACCAGAACGGAAGCATTATTTTAGCGTCCGTGATAAGTTCCTGCCTGTTCATAAGAAGCAACTCGCTGTATGGTAGAAGCTGTCCGCCTGAGAATAGCGTGACTTTCTCGTCGCCGCTGTTTTCGTAGCTGAGTAGCGGCAAGAATGATGAGGTCAAGAGCGCATATAATATAGGAGACTGAATAGCAACTTCTCGCTCAAGCCTGTTCTCAAAAGCAGCCTGATCATGCATCTCTGGCAAGCTGTCAAATGCTCGGAGCGTAGCAGACCAATGTTTAGAGAGTGCGTCCCTTACAGAGACACGGGCATCTGTACAGAGCCTAAGTATTAATTGTAGTATTTTGTTCTTGAATATGAAATAACGCTTATCCTCGCTTGCAACCTTGAAAACAAGAAGCTCTGGAAGCTCGTGAGCATCTCCGCCCGTAGTTTTGTCATGCAGGTAGTTTTTGAGCTCCTCTTCTGAATATTGTCCGAGCAAAGGAATTCCGTTTGAATCGTTGAACTTTACTACATCGTCATACGTGTAGTAATAAGGAGGCTTTGACAAAAGCGATTCAAGCGTTCTTAGCGCGGAGTCTCGCTTTGCGTTTACTACGGCCTTGTTTTTGAAGTAGTTTGCGGCTATCTCTGTGATATAGATTGCTTGTAGTACAGATTGGTCTTCTTGTGTGTAGTCCTTGACTTTCTCATAGTCTTGCTTGATAAAGTAGCACATCTGATGCCACAAAT
Source organism: uncultured Spirochaetaceae bacterium (assembly GCA_902803735.1). Lineage (GTDB taxonomy): Bacteria > Spirochaetota > Spirochaetia > Treponematales > Treponemataceae > Treponema_D. The sequence continues at coordinate 2,715 of CADCRJ010000269.1, read as the reverse complement.
AGAAGTTGTCCGTAGATTCAGACAAGATTTCTACTGCATGGTCAGGGCGGTCAACAAATCCGTTGAAGAAATTCTTCGCAGTCATTTCTTTTCCTGGGTTTGTCGCACAGATTTTTTTCAAGAAGTAGTCGTGGTGCTCCTCTTTTTTGAGCATATTCTGTACTTTTGCAAGACTGCTCTCAACCAAAGCTTTTACAGAGATATTTGATGGAAAGAGAATTGCAGGAGCTTCATGCGGCATTATAAGTCCGTAAAGGATTTTGTCAGAAAGCTCTTCTTTTGTGAATTTCTTCGTTATGAAATCAGAAGCACTCTGCTGTGTGATTATTTCACGCGGAGTCTTCTTTGGTAAATCAGTCTCAACAGGGAATGGAATTGAAGGATTAACTTCAATTTCACTATATTTTTCTGCTGTAACATCAATATAGTAAGGAATTACAATAATTGCCAGTTTGTCCGCAATAGTGTCTGATAAAATTATCTGCCTTCTTTCGACCAGTTTGTCCAATTCCAACTGCAAGTTTCCTGTAAGGTCTGAAAGGTAGACTTCCAAAGCTGGTTGTTCTTCCAAATGATGTTCAGAATATTTTTTCAGGTATTCACAAAATTCACTATAATCTACAATCGCACTTTTTTGCTTTGAAGCGAAAAATTTTAAGAGTGCAAGAATATTTGTTGTTGTTGCCATACTTCCTATTTTAACAGCATTCTCTCAATAACTCAATTGAAAAATGCAAATACAAAAATGCAAAACAAAAAAAACAGGCATATTTGCCTGTTTTTTTTGTTTAGACCTTGAACAAATCGATTTGTTTTCCGATTTTTGTGATTGCCGCATTCATATTATTTGAGATTGAATTAAGTGCGACACCACTATCTCCAACCCTTCTTGCTCCTGCTGACATCTCGTGCATACTGTTGCTCATTGACTCTGAAGCTTCCTGCAAAGATTTCATTTCCTGAAGGATTGCGGAATTCTTCTTTGCCATGTCTTTTGATGCAACTTGAACTTCTGCGGAGCTTTCGTTCATATTGTGCAAGGCTTCGTTGATTTGCTGCGAGCCGGCGTTCTGCTCTTGCATCGCGGCCTTAATCTGGATAACAAGCTCATCCGTACTTTGGATTTTTCTTGAGACCATGTCCAAAGCCGCGCTTGATTGAGTACTTGCCTCAACAACCTGTATGATTGACTCGTTTATCTTGCTCAATTGTACGCCGATTGTATTTGACTGTGCGCTTGATGTTTCTGACAGTTTTCTGATTTCGTCTGCGACAACCGAGAATCCTTTTCCTGCCTCGCCCGCATGTGCAGCCTCGATTGCTGCGTTCATAGCGAGAAGGTTTGTTTGCTCTGCAATTGTAGATATTGCAGTATTTGCTTCCTGAAGCATTGCTGACTGGCTCTCAATTTGTTTGATTCGCTCGTTTACGTCCTGCTGCTTGGTAAAGCCGATTTTTGCGTTTTCGGAAAGCTCCTCAAAAGAAAATGCCATTTTGTCAACTGATGTGTTGACCGACATGATGTTTCCTATCATCTCTTCAACGGCAACTGAAGCCTGTGCGATACCATGACTCTGACTCTCAATCATATCGTCAAGGTGTTTGATGCTCTTTGATATGTCATCTACAACGTTTGCTGTTTGGTTTACGCTTGCTGTCTGACCGTGGATTTGTCCGCTTATGCTGTCGATGTTTTCTATAATTTGGGTGATTGCGGCTGATGTATCCTCCGAGCTTGCGAGCATATCATTTCCAGATGTTGTCAAATCAACCTTTGATTCTTTTAAGTGTTTTATAATGCTCTGCAGTTTGTCGAGGAACAGGTCAAACTGGATTACAAGGTCTCCAATTTCATCACGGATAAACAGTTTGCATCGTTTTGTCAAATCAGCCTCGCCGCTTGCAAGCTCCTTGAGAAAGTTCGATACGTTATGTATACGCCACATGAGCCAGCGGACGAACAGATAGCATGGAATAAAAATTATTACAATTATTATTGATGCAAGTGGCGTTACTATCGATATTGTCTTTCTTCTTACTGTTGTTATGGTTTTTAATGCTTTTGCTACGAAAATCATGCCGTTTATTTTGTTTTCTGACATAATAGGTGTGTAGACAGCATAATATCTCTCGCCTTTGATTGTCGTTATTCCGCGGAATATGTTTCCCTTGTTGAGAACGGAGTCAAGAACAGCGGGGTCCGCTACCTTGACTCCTATAAGATCATTACCTAAAGTTGTTGAGACTCGTACATCATGATCTATAATAGTACACTGAACGTTGTAGCAGGACTGTACTGTGTTTACAAAGTTGCCATTTGACATATCATAGCCGGCTCCGACACAGCCGACAATTTCGCCTTCATACTCTACTGGCATCAACGTTACAAGCGCGAACGGAATAGGGCCAAAGGAACTGAAAATATCAGCTTCGCTGCCACTCAATGCTTTATGTACCGCGATATTGCTTTTCAAGTCCTCGGTTGCTGTGATTTCGTATGTTCCGCCAGGGGCTACGTTCCCGTTCTTGTCAAACGCTATTGCGAAGTCAATTTCCATATCCTCGGCTGAGTTTGAGAGGATGTAGTTTAATGAGGCAGAATCTCTTTTTAGAATGGCGGCTCCAAGACCTTCCGCTCTGGCAATCATCTTTGTGTTTCCGCAGATGGTGTTTTTCCAGTCCTGAACTGTTGAATTCACGCCGTTTGCAGTAAAT
>CADCRJ010000268.1 GCA_902803735.1 uncultured Spirochaetaceae bacterium | reverse complement strand
TTTTCAATCAGACTTGCGAGGTCTTTATAAAAGTCTAGAATTAAATTGATTTTTTTACAGTTATGAGATAAACAGTCAGCTTCTAAAAGTTGCTCCAAAGATGGAGAACGAATTACTTTACCGAAGTTTTCAGAACTGTAATTGTTGTATAAATTTATGATTATGTTTTTTATTTTCTCTATGACAGTTGGCGTCAAATCTGCTTCCATAGCAGAATCCATAAACTTTTTCACATCAAGACAGATAATCATTTCATTTATTTTTTTTATGGCGTTGTTGTAAAAATTTTCGTCGTCCTCTACGTGAGGAATATTTTTGATGATTATTTCACGATAGCTTGTTTTCATAATGCTCCGCCGTGTATAGTGAATTTTTGAATCGATTTTTCACTATTCAAAAAAGGTGTTCTTACAATCATAATAAGTAAAAATCTGAAAAAATAAAAGGAGTTTCTCATGTCTGATTGTTTTTATGAACTTGAACCAGATTTTAAGACTGTTTTTCATCCAGAGAAAGGCACAAAAGGTATGATTCAAGAAACTTTTGCCACTCCAGAGGCATTTTATCGTGTCCAAAATGAAAGCAACGCAGCCGTCTGGACTAATTATTTTCTTATGCAAGACAACAATTTTTTGCGACAAGCGAATGCTGATTTAGAATGCAAAAACGAGGCTCTAAATTCCAAGCTTGCTGAAAAAGAAATTCACACAGTTTGCTTTCGGATTCAGCAGTCCTATGATGATTTTTGCAAATATGGCATTCCAGAATTTAAAGAACGAACAGTAGCAGGAATTACTGAGTTTGTAAAAATTTGCAAAGAAAAGTGCAATGATTACGATGAAACTCTAAAAAAGCAGATAAAGGATTCGTTTGAGGTTTGTTATAAAATATTGCTAAACTTATACAACAATGCCAAAAATGACGAAATCGTCAATTCTACAATAAAAAGTGTTCAAAGATTTTTTTTGGAATATAAATGTTCCTATTGTTTTGATATAAATCAGCTTAGTTCACTTACGAGAGCAGAAACAGTCTGTTTTGTGTCGCCGTAAAGCATGCCAGTATTGTCATTTGTGAACAGACGGAGCATAATATTTGAACCATCGATTTCAAGAACAATACCGGCATAAGGACAAGATTCATTTTGGACATCTCGTTTTCTTTACTGAATCCCAATTTTTCCATTTTTGCAGAATATATTTGCCTTCGTAAGCGGCGTATTTCCGGATTTGTAAATTTTCATTTTTGCAAAATCATTCAGGCTTCCGCCATAATAAACGATTTTTAAAGAATCGCATTTTTCGAAGGTCTCGGCTCCAATTGAAGTGACACTTGCCGGTATGGTGATGGCTTCCAGTGATGAACAGTATCCAAAAGCGTCTTCCCCGATAGATGTTACGCCATCCTGTATGATGACGCTCTTAAGAGAAGAACAATACCTGAACGTAGCATTTTCAATAGATTTGACGCTGCCAGGTATAACGATGTTTGTGAGTGAGTTGCAACCTTCAAAAGCCTGACTACCGATAGAGGTTACGCTATCTGGTATGACTACGCTTGTGAGCGAAGAACATGATATAAAGGCTCCAAGCCCGATAGATTTTACGCTGTTCGGTATGGTAACAGCCGTAAGTGAAGAGCATCCCCTGAAAGCAACATCTCCAATAGAAGTGACGCTGTCTGGTATAACAACATTCGTAATCAAGCTCATGTCACTGAACTCGGCCTCTTTTATAGAAGTGACACCATCAGCTATCACGATGCTATCTGAAGATGATTGTGAACTTGTGCCATTTGTTTCTGAAGACTTGTCTTTATGACTTTCTTCAGCCTCTTTCATCTTATGAATTTCTTCTTCCGTATAGACATGATAAAGACAAAATGCATCAGCAGCTTTATTGTAACCAAGCTTGAAATCTATATCCAATACTTTTTTAAGCAAGTCAATAACATCATCTATTTTGAAATATTTACGTTTATCAGTCTTTTCATCTATAAATACAATTTCTGACAAAACAAAAGTATCATTGGAATCTTCGCACTGATATCCAGAACCTTCCCTTACAAGTTGTATACTCGCCGCCCAACTTTTGCCGTCAACCTTGCCCCTTGCCATACTCCAAAGATAGAAATTCCGCTCCTTACAATCAGCTATTTTATAAATCTCGGCTTCATCTTTACCTTCCAAAGTCGCTATCCAAGGAATCATCTCATATTCCATCAGGGCATCCCATTGTTTTCCTGTCTTATACAAACTGACAGCAGGTCCATCGGTAAACTTAATGTTTTCAAGCTCAAGTTTATCGATAAAATTTCCCCTGACAGGTCTTTTTATATTTGCCGTTGCGCTTTTAGAACGTATAACAATGCTTTCAACTTGATATCTCCATTCCAGATTATCCATAATATTCATATCAGCAGCAGAAATCCCCGGAATCTCAAAATCAGCTTTCATTCCAGATTCAGAATTTCGGGCCCAGGTCAGGATTTTTGCAGTTTTTGAGCCAATTACACGCCCGCTTTTATCCGTGATTCTGATTTTTAAAAATGCGTTCGCATTATTGCTTATTGAGCAAAAATTGTTCCAGGCAGCGACATAATAATTTTTTTCTTCATACGGCGGAAAGTCGAGTCTGGCTTCAGGCCAGTCATTATCTCCGTATACCGGGTAACCGCCACCGGCGACAGCATACCTAAACAAATCTTTTAGAGTTCGGTTATGAATTTTATTTTCATCATCAGCATAAGTCTTGTTATTGCATGCACCTATAAACTTAACCACGGGAATTGTCTTTGAATCCTTGAAAATGCTGACAGCAGGCCATTGAACAGGAATATCTTCCCAATCCTTTCTATAACCGTGTTTGAATGATTCGATAATACATTCGCTTATTGCATAAAACTTTGGGGTAGGCGATACTTCTGCCGAAAAAGTATAAGTGATGGTACGGTTTTTCATGTCTACATCACCTTTTCTACTGTTCACACTTGGGACATAAAGAATCTCATCCGAATGTTCATTCCAATAGATTTCAAATTCCTTGCATAAGCTAATCCAGCCGTCATAACGCGAGAAAATATCATATTTACCAGGTCCAGGATTTCCACTTCCTTCGGTATATAAAAATCCACCAGCATTCTTTTCCACCATTTTTGAAAAGCTATTTGAAATACGCATAAAACCGTCATAGGCTTCCTTTGCCTTTTGCGGATAGGAGTCAATCGCATCCCAGTAAGTGCCCATAGCGTAAACCCACTGTTTTTTTTCCTCATAATTTTTAGCTTTTGAAAGAAGTTCATTATACTTAGCTTCGTCTGCAGAAACTGAAAATACCCCCGCAAACGCAAGAAGTGTTGATATAAATAATGTTTTTATTTTCATAATAATTAAAGGATATACCCCCATACCGTTGATGTCAACGAAAGGAGAATACTTGAATCTCAATATATCGCCCCATGCGGACAAGCGGCCTTGCAGTCTCCGCAGCGGATGCAGTCCATGCTGTTGGGATTTTGCCACACAGGAACATCGAGCTTGCAGATTTTCTGACAGACACCGCATTTCGTGCATTTTTCGGAGTCGATTTTAAATCGATAGAAAGAGATTTTGTTGAAAATTCCATAAATCGCTCCCAGAGGACAAATGTATCGGCAGAATGGGCGAAATATTATAATGGAAGAAAGAATCGTGAGCGAAAGGATGGCGAGTTTCCAGCGGAAGAGAAAAGCGGCGGCCCCCCGCATGGCATCGTTCAAAAGAACGAGGGGAACTCCGCCCTCAAGGGTGCCGACCGGACAAACCCAC
>CADCRJ010000267.1 GCA_902803735.1 uncultured Spirochaetaceae bacterium | reverse complement strand
ATACGACACTTTTGTCATCACCGATGAAGTTTACGAGCACATTCTTTACAAACCGCACGAGCATACCTACATGGCAAGTCTTCCGGGCATGAAAGAGCGCACGATTACCTGCAATTCGCTTTCAAAAACCTATTCAATCACAGGATGGCGACTCGGCTACACTCAGGCAAATCCCGAAATCACCGACAGAATCAAAAAAGTCCATGATTTTCTCACCGTTGGAGCGGCTGCCCCCTTGCAGGAAGCGGCGGTCACAGGCTTAAAGTTCGGAGACGACTATTACAAGGACTTACAGGAAAAATACACCCACAAGCGCGACCTTTTCCTGCGTGGCTTGGACACAATCGGCCTCTCGCACACGGTTCCAGAGGGCGCGTATTACATTCTGATTGATATTTCCGAGTTTGGTTATGAGTCGGATTTGGAATTTGCGGAAGTTTTGGCTCAGAAAGTGGGAGTCGGTTCTGTTCCAGGTTCCAGCTTCTTTAAGGAAGCGGAAAACCGTTATGTCCGCCTGCATTTCGCAAAGAAGGACGACACGCTGAACGAGGCACTCAACAGGCTGGGGGAGATTCGACGCAAAATCGGAAGGTGATACAACATAAGTTGCTCTTGACTTCTAAGGCTGACTGTCGTATTATGCGGTTAAAGGCTTGTTCATATTACGGTGTCAGCGGACTGTCAGTTATCGCGGTCGTGTTCCTGTACAAGCCTTATTTTATTTTTGTCAGCTGCTTCATCATATTTTCAATAGTTGCATTTGGTTTATAGCCAACGAAACGGATAAAAGGTGCTTTTATGCCATTCACATCTGCCTCTGGACGGACGGCAATTTGAAACCACTCGTTTTCATTGACAGGCTAAATTCACCTTCCGAAAACGGAAGAAAGTGAAGTAAGCATATTTCATATGCTTATTCTTTGCACTGATTTTGTAAATGTAGTACAATTTGATAAAATGAAATTCCTAATTTTATCAGATATACACGGAAGTGCGGGCTGTCTTGAAACGGCTCTTGCTTCTTTTGAAAAAGATTGTGACGCGATAATTCTTCTTGGTGACTACTTGAATCATGGACCAAGAAATCCTCTTCCTGAAGGCTGGGACACAAAAAAGACTGCACAGATTCTGAATGAGCATAAAGCGAAAATTATTTGTGTCCGTGGAAACTGCGACAGCGAAGTTGACCAGATGATGCTTACTTTTCCTTGTTTGAACGCATATTCTACGCTCGCAATTCCTGCTGCATCGGGAATTCGCCGCATTTTTTTACACCATGGGCATTTGTACACGAGGGATGAACTGTCTGAGTTGCTTCCTACTGGAACAGTTGTTCTTAGTGGTCATACCCATGTAACTGTAATGGAAGAAGCAAACGGCTTGTTTTATTTTAACCCTGGCTCAATCTCGCTTCCAAAATGCGAGGATGGTAAGACTTGTGGTATTCTCGAAATATCTGAAAGTGGGGGAGTGAAAGCTTTGCTTTATTCTATAGAAGGAAAGCTTCTTCGAAAAATGAAATTCAACTGATGCCGATTTTTCAAATTCCGAAGAGATTTTACTATATTAAATTTTTTCGGAATTACTGACGATAACGAAAACTTACTTTACGGCGGAAACGTCACGGAAAACGCCAAACTAGCATGAACGTGTTCAATGATGGTGGCTTAAAGACAAGCCGTTATGCCGTTGGCTTGAATACTGCATAAAACAGGCTGTCCCCGAAGAAAACTTCGTTGGAGACAGTCTGTTTGGATATATTCTTGATTTGACTTGTTATTACAAGGGAATTGCCACGCCGAATTCAGGTCGGAAGAGAACTCCAGAAATTGATTTTTCGGAAGAGAGATTCAAGTCTTTGATTTCAAATTTATTTGAGCCTGTCGCAAGATAAAGGCCTGCGTTTGCAAAAATTCCGAAATGTGAAGCAAATTTGTATGTGAACGAAATCTTTGGTCCGATGTAAAATACTGTCGTTGAGACATCGAGCTTTGATAATTGTGTGCCGATTGTATAAATATTTTTATTTCCGCTCAACATTTCAATGCCTGCTTCGCCTGTCAAAGAGAGATTTTTCTTTTCGTCATGGATAAAAGAATAGCCTAAGCCCGCTCCAAAACTGAAGTCCGTCATGTCAATGTCATCGCTTAATCCGTCAGCTGAAGCGGAAGCCGTAACAACTCCGGCTGTTGCATTGACATAGAATGTGAAGCCGTTTTCTAAGATTCTTGTGAAATCTGCGTAGAAGTCAAAACCCGAAGACGAAAAATCATTGCGTGAATTGTCAGAAAGACTTGCGAGTGGGGCAGCTCCACCAACATGGAATGTGCTTGAAGAAATTTTTTCTGAATTAGACGAGCCTGATTTTGATTCAGAGTTTTTGTTTTCCTTTTTTGTTTCTTTTTTGCCTGTTGAATTTTTAGAAGGAGAAACGGCTGTGAAAGTCGGTGCTTCGTCGGCGACATCACTTTGGAAGAAAAGGATGATTTTTTCAGAACTTTCTGCGTTCTCTGTGAGTGTCAAAATGAAGTCAAACGAATATTCTTCTCCTGCTGAAATATTTTTGACAGTATATCCATTACCCCATGAAACAAGCAGTTTCCACCAATTTGCAACCTGAGAGTTGTCAACTGGATGAATCGTAAGGTTTTTTACTTCCTTATCGACAGTTCCGTTTCCCACAACATGAATTTGGTCGCCAGTCTTTGGTTTTGTTTTGTTCAAAAATCTGCTGATATCAAGATTGAATTTGTAATGCTGAGCTTCTTTTGTTTCGTTTCCGTTAGCATCAAAATAGTCGTTTTCCATCCTGATTTTTTTATTCGCTTTGTTCAGGTCAATTTCATAAGTCGTAGCAAAAATACTTGCGGCAGAAAGACCTAAGAAGAGCGTCAAAATAAATTTTTTCATAAAAATCCTCCAAGATTTTCTGATTTTTTCCTGGAATCATTTTATTTGATTAGATTTGCTTTGTATTGGGAGAAAAACTCCTAATTATTCTGGAATTTCTGAATCAGTTCCATGCGGTTTTTGACATAGCACTTATCGTACATAAAGCTGACGTAGTTTTCCACGGAATGTGATGAAATGAAAAGTTCACCTGCGATTTCCTTGTTTGTCTTTCCCTGTAAAATTTTTTCGAAGATTATTTTTTCCTGCCGCGAGAAGCTTGAAATCACAGAATCGAGATTTTTGAGAGTTTTTTCCATGCGTTTTTCGATGTATTCTCCGCCGTCAAGTACGGTTTTAAGGGCGGCCAAAAGTTCTTCTTCGCTTGCAACCTTTGAAATGTAGCCTTTGGCTCCGCTTTCCCGAGCCTGCAAAATATAGCCCGGAGTGTCGTACATCGAATAGATTATGCATTTGATTTGCGGCCAGTTTTTTGTGATTCGTTCGACCAAATCAAATCCTGATTCACCCCTGAGCTGAACGTCCACGATAATGATTTGAGGAAGCTCACATGGATTTTGGATTTGCGCAAGGCATTCAAGACATTCCGCCTGTGAAGTAAAAGTCTTCGCCACTTTCCATTCAGAATTTTCTTCAAGATAAGTCTTCAGACCGTTCAAAAGCATTTTGTGGTCATCAACGATAAAAAGTTTTTCCATATCTATGTTCCCGCCGAGAGCTTGTTTTTATATTATCAGGTAAATCTTAAACACTATGCTTTCACGCTCAGTTTTACCTGCAGTCCTTCATTTTTCTCGCTCAAAAAATCAATGGTGCCGCCGCAAAGTTCCGCATATTTTTTGATATTTCTGAGTCCGAAATGCTTTTTCATGTTTGCATGTGAGAAAATTGCCTTTAAATCGCAGCCAACGCCATCGTCCACGAAAATGAATGTGAGAATCCTGTTTTTATCAGAAATTTTCTGGCGGATTAAAAGCGTGAGGTTCGTCGCAAAAGAATGTTTTTCCACGTTTGAAAGAATTTCTGAAACAATTCGGCTTACGTACTTCGCTTTTTCTGTATCGATGAGAATTGTGCCGGAATCCTGTTCGCAATCGAGCCTGAACTGAATCTTCGTGCGCTGTGAAAAGTTCTCGCAAAGTGTCTGAACCACGGAAATTATGTTCGTGCTGCTGTTTGTGATTTCTGCCACCGCAATTTCAGCCGGATTGAGTCCGTAGCAAATATCGCGCATTCTTTTTATGCACTCGGTAAGATTGTTGACAGTCGTTTTCTGCAAGTCCTCGCTTTCGGCATTGACTTTAAGACGCTCCACATCAAGCCTGATTGCCCGGATGTCCTGAACCACGGAATCGTGAATGTCAGAAGCAATTTCTTCGCGTGTTTTCTGCTGAATCCCAAAAATGAACCTGGCTGAATTGAATTTTTTGAAAGCAAGATAGAAAATCACGCTAAGCGCAAGCAAAAGCGATGAGAGAATCTGAAGAATCGCAATGGCTTTGCCCGAAAAATCATTTTTCTTACTATTTAAATCGACTTTCCTGAACGAAAAATCTTTTTGAAGCTGCCAGATGTCGGAATGGTTGACGCCTCGAAGGAAAAGCTCTCCGTCCTTTTCAAAAATCGGGGCTCCTTCCGGGCTTTTGGGGTAGGGAAGCTCAAAAATATCCGCCTTGATTTCGCCCCATCCCGACGGCTGATAGACCAGAAAATCTTCTTCGCTGTCAGAAATCGCATAAATCTTTGAAAAATCAGGCGACCAGAGCGAATTTGAAACATTTCCGTGCTCATCAAAGGACTTTTTAATCGAGCCGCTGATTTCGAGCATGAAAATCTGCCCTTTGTGTCGGGCAAGATAATGAAAATCAACAAAAGCTCCGCCTTCCTTGTAAAAAAGCTGGCTGTGATTTGCCGTAACGGCAGGCTTTTTTGTGGGATTGCCGTTTTCGTCCATGCAGAACAAAAAATCCTCAAAACGTGAATGATAAAATTCCTTTGACTCGGAACAAAGTGAAGCCAAAAGACCGCTTTCATTAAAATATCTCAGCGCATCTTCGTTCAAAAGCCTTT
>CADCRJ010000266.1 GCA_902803735.1 uncultured Spirochaetaceae bacterium | reverse complement strand
CGGATATACAGCGGAAATAACACGGTTAATGAACGGCTTGTTCGCGTCGTTTACCAGCTTTGCAAGCTTATCAGCAGCATCATTTGAGCTGAATATGTTCTGATCATAAAAAGGATATGAAACCATTGCAAGCACTTCACCATTGTACGGACGAAGGACAACAGCTGCACCAACCCTTTCACCCAAGGCTTTTTCAACAAGCTCCTGAATTCTCATGTCAATTGTAAGCACAAGACTTTTTCCCATTTCAGGAGCTTCTATTATAGGAACATCAGAAATAACATGCCCTTTTGCGTCGACCGTTCTAATCTCTCGACCATTGGTTCCTTGCATAAGAGAGTCATACTGTTTCTCGATACCCATTTTTCCAATTATCGAGTCTTCCTTGTAGCCTTTATTATAAAGGACTTTTAGTTCATCTTTAGTAATGTTTCCGACATAACCTATTACATGCGAAATAGAGCCAATCTCTACATAATTACGAACAGGCTTTGAACGCCATGAAACGCCAGGCAAATCATTGATATTCTCAGCAATATCAGAAATAATGCTGAAAGGAACACCAGAACGAACCTCAACAGATTGATAGGATTTTTTAGCCCTGTTTGAAGAAAATTTCTTGTCTATGTCGCTTTTTTTAATTCCCAAAAAAGAAGCGAGTCGGGCGGCAACTGTATCATAGTAACCATCAGGGATTTCTGCCGTCGTCATGTCTACCGCAAAAGAATCCGTATTAATAACTAAAGGAAAACTTGCGTTACGGTCATAAATCTCACCTCTTTGAGCAGCAATAAGGCGAGTTGTACTAGAAATTATCTGAGACTGCCGTCTGTAGGTAGAACCTCCGACAACTTGAAGAGAATACAATTTTACAGCATAAATTATAAACGTAAGAAAAATAATAATTGCTATAATTGTAATTTTTAGATTCTGCTCATTTTCGTCTACAGAATTATGGAATTGCTTCATTAGGCTATATTCTCCGAGGTAATAAAAATATTTCTCTTAAATATATCCAAAAAACGAAAGATAAAAGGTGTAAAAACTGTATTCATTATAAGTTCTGCCACAAATACAATTGAGCAAATATTGTACATACGAACAGAATTAGGAAAGAACTGAGAAATTACGAACAAAAGCAATACTTTATAAAGTGTTGCGCAAAATCCAATAAATGCGGGCAACAAAAAGCCCTCTACATTAAGGATTTTATTGAAAAATCCGAATGAATAGCCTGAAATTGTTCTAAGAAGGCAGTGTAATCCAACTGGTGCCGCTGTCAAAAAATCAAAGAACAATCCGGCTATAAAGCCTGTTATCGTTCCATAGAATCTGCCGTTGTGAACAGAAAAATAAACTACACAAAGCAACAAAAAGTCAGGCACTGCTGGAAGAAAGATTATATTTGACAAAATCGCCGATTCAAACAATGCGAAACATAGCAAAATGAAAATTGAAAAAGCAAAACTGCGTACCATCTTTATTGTTCCTCATTTTTGTAGCCACGGACATTTATTTCCCTGACATCAGTAACGATGACAGTTTCCAACCGAGAAAAATCAACGATAGGAACAAGTTCAATTTCAAGAGATGAATCATAATCAAGAACTTTTATTTTTGATATAGTTCCAATCGGAATGTCCCTAATGTAGTTCTCATTCTCTCCAGAAGTAACTACCATATCTCCAATTTTTAAATCCTCAAGAGAACGTTTTTTGATATAACTCAAAGATAATCTGTTATCAGAAGTTCCTGTTCCATTAACAAGTCCAACTTCCCTAGAATTCTGTATTCTAGCAGAAATATTACACTTTACATCATAAACAGGCATAACAATGCTAGTTGTAGCTCCAACAGCTGTAATTTTACCAACGACGCCAACAACTCCTCGCTGAACAGCGATAACTGGCATATTTCGTTTTATACCATTACGGCTTCCCTTGTTAATCGTAAAGAAAGAATAAAGGTTGTCTGCGTTTCGCCCAATAATCTGTGCAGGATAATTCTTCTGCTCAATCTTATTAGAGAATTCAAGCTGCTCCTTCAAACGCTCATTCTCTTTTCTTATTTCTGTATTATTTCTTTGCAGATACTCATAATTCTGGAGCTTCTCTTCCAGCATCTTATTTTCTTCACGAAGCTTTGATAATTCCTGAATCGCATTGAACGTGTTACCGATTTCACTATAAACTGTATTCACGCCCTTTTGAAACGATGCAAGAACCGTAAAGCCAACTTCCTTGAAATTAAGGACAAATCCACCAGAATTAAATGCAAGCATTATTCCAGAGAGAAAAATAAAGAAAATGAAGACAAATTCTGCTATATATTTTTTAACAAAGCTGCTGGATGCACCCATTGTATTCTCACCTACCTTCTATAGGACTAATCGTTAAGATTATCATACAGAGAGCGGTCGTTTGAAATATCCTTAAACAAATCGAATGCTTGTCCTGCTCCAAGAGCAACACAGGCAAGTGGTTTTTCAACAAGAATAACAGGAACACCAGTTTCTTTTGAAATAAGCTTTGGCAAACCTTTGAGCATACTTCCGCCACCAGACATAACAATACCGCGCTCAACAATATCAGCGGCAAGCTCAGGAGGAGTCTCTCCCAATGTCTGCTTAATAAGCTCAACAATTTTGTTTACAGTATCTTTCAGAGCTTCCCTAACTTCAACGCTATCTATCTCAAGTCTTCGTGGCAAACCAGTAATAGCGTCGTTACCACGAACTTCCATTTTTTCAATAGCCTTGTCTTTTTCAGGAAGAGCGTTACCAATCTGAATTTTAAGTCTCTCTGCAGTCTGCTGACCAATCTTAAGGTTATGTACGGAGAGAATATATTTTACGATAGCTTCGTCAAATTTATCACCACCAATACGGATTGCATTTGTAACAACCATACCACCAAGAGAGATAACGCTTACCTCTGAAGTTCCACCACCAATATCACAAATCATGTGACCAGCAGGCTCATTTATAGGAATCTGCGCACCAATTGCAGCAGCAAGAGACTCCTCAATTACATCAACCTCTTTTGCACCAGCTTTCAAGGCAGCTTCAATTACAGCACGTCGCTCAACCTGAGTAATACAAGTAGGAATTCCAATTTTCATGCGTGTAGAATGGAACAACTGGTGCTTTGATATAACTTTTGAAATAAAATACTTTATCATTTTTTCCGTGCTGTCAATATCAGCAATAACGCCGTCTGACATAGGGCGAATAGCAACTATATCGCCAGGTGTCTTCCACAACATACGCTTAGCTTCAGCACCAACAGCAACGACCTTCTTGGTTCCTTTCTCAACGGCAACAACAGAAGGCTCATCAACTACAATTCCCTTGCCTCTTACATAAATCAAGGTATTGCAAGTTCCCAAGTCAATACCAATATCCGTAGAAAATTTCTCTAAAAATCCCATTTATAATCCCCCATCATTTATACTCTAATAATTTTTTCAGTGCGCCTATATGATTTTCTTGAATTCTCAAAACCTTTCTCCATTCAGAGCGAGCTTTGATAATATCACCCTGCTTTTCATATATTACACCAAGACCGTACAAAGCATCAGCGGAATTCTCATTTTTTTCCAAAATTTGTTTAAATTCTGCTATAGCATCTTCATAACGCTCTTGTTCTGTATAAATTTCGCCCAACAAGAATCTGCTTCTCATCAGGATTTTTTCATCTTTGCAACTTTCTGAAATTCTATACAAATATTGCTCTGCTATATTGTACTGTTTTAAATTATTGTATTGCTCTGCAATAGACAAAAGAAGAAAGTCAGAGCTTTTTTCTGAAAGAGCCTTTGTAAACCACAAATTACTTTCAGCAGGCATTCCCAAATCTGCATAACAAAGCCCAATGATTTCTGCAATCTCATTAGGATTAGCACCTATTGTATCATAATTTTCACCAAACTGATTAAGATATTTTATTACAAGATCAGCATAATAATATGATGAAGAAAACTGATTTTTATAGAAATACGCTTTACCAAGCATATAATAAAGCTGCGATTTTACCTTATCATTAGCAAAAAGCGTTGCCTGTCGCATACTAATAATGGCTTCATCAAGTAAATTCTGGGCTTTTATGTTGTCAGATTCACCTGAGGCAAGAAAAAAAGACGCATATCCATGAAATATAAGTGCGGATGAATTAAAAGGCGCCCTATACAAAATAGAAGTTGTTACATCATAAACAGACTGATAATCTAGGTTTTTCCACTGTTTTTTTACATAATACATGGATTGATCATTAAAAAAGAACAACTTTGCAGTCTTGTAAGAAAAGAACGAAATAATAGAAATAATGAGAAGAAATAAAATAATAAATTTTACAATTCTAAAAATATTTAGATATAAAATCTTATTTTTGTCATAATTTTTTT
>CADCRJ010000265.1 GCA_902803735.1 uncultured Spirochaetaceae bacterium | reverse complement strand
TTCTATTGACTAAAATCCAGTTCTTATATATTATATCGTCATTCGCTCAGCGAGTGAGTCTCCTTCGTCTAGTGGTTAGGACATCGGGTTTTCATCCCGACAACAGCAGTTCAATTCTGCTAGGAGATGTAAATTATGCGGCAGTCATATAACGGCTATTATCTCAGCCTTCCAAGCTGAAGACGAGGGTTCGACTCCCTTCTGCCGCTCTAAAGCTCACCAAATGGTGGGCTTTTTTTATGCTTCTTTTGACAAAATTAACAATATAAACGAAAATATCTTAATGAGTGGACAAAAATTACTTTATCCAGAAGAAAAAACAAAAAATCATTTGCTTTATTTTTTTAGAATACTTTGCAAACTAATCTCTCTTTTTGTTTTTGGCATTGAGACGATACTGGTTTCTATAATTTCATTCCCAATTGGAAAGCTGCTTTTCCGTAAAAAAAATATTTTCCGCTATAATATGCGTTATTTGGTTTATTTGCTTTTTCAACAGTTCATAGGATTTATGTGGTTGATTGGCATTGTAAAGATAAAAGTAAATAAAAAAGGCTATCTCAAAAATGTTCGTTCTTCAATTATAGTTGCAAATCATCCGTCTTATCTTGATTCCCCTGTGATGATTGCCCAGCTTCCACATACTTCGGTGATTGCAAAGGCATCGCTTTCAAAAAGGAATGTGATGCACACAATCATAAATGAGCTTTATATGCCTACATCCATGCCTTATGAAGAGATGATGCAGCTTGCGAAAGAGGATTTGGCAAACGGCAATACTATTATGCTTTTTCCTGAGGGAACCCGAAGCACTCCTTATGGTCAGAACCGCTACAAAAAGGGGGCGGCTCGTATTTCGCTTGCTACTGGATGTCCCGTAATCCCTGTTTATATAGGCGGAACCTCAAAAAAAGGACTTGGAAAAGGCGATAAAATTCTTCAAGTTGCCCCGAATCACGGCTATGTTTATGACTTACAGATAAAAGCCCCTGTTTATCCAGATGAATTCAAGGATTTGCCAGAGGCTATAGCCGCAAAGCGAATGACGCAGAAAATCCGTGAGGTTCTTTCGGATGAAGCTAATGAGCAGTATCGCTACTAATTTTTTCATGTTTGGTCTGTTCCTGCCGATAATAAATTTGAGGTTTTTATGCAGACAAGTGGTATTGGCGTATATAGCGCAATAACAAATGGCGAGAGTGCCTTAAAGGGCGCGAAGATTTCTTCTGATTCGAGCAAATTCAACGCTCTTTTGCAGGAAGTAAAGGCTGAACAGGCCGCATCATCTTCTGGCGTTGGAAAAAATCTTTCATCTAGTCAGGTCGCTTATGACGGACGTATCAATGGCGACTGGACATCGGGTTTTTCTGGCACGTTCAAAGCAGAAGCCGATAAAAAATCCCAGCCGGTTGGAGCCGCTGCAAATCAGGCAAATTCCCATATTCAGCAGGGAACTATTGACCGTACGAGCAAGTTGTACGAGAAATCTCTGGAAATGGAGTCTTATGTTGTTAAGATGATGCTTTCTGAGATGCGAAAGACCGTTATGAAAGCTGATGAAGATAACAGCTATGCAAAGCAGATGTATGAGGATATGCTTTACGATGAATATGCCACAATGATGACAAAGAACGCAGGCTTCGGTCTCGCAGACCAGATGTATTTGCAGCTTTCTCAGAATGGAAAGCAGGCATAGTAAAGGTTAACTCTAAACTCTGCTTGATTATTTTAACATAATTACGTATATTTCTAATAAAGCTTGCTTTTGGGCTGTTTGCTTCAAAAGCAAGCTAAATCTATAATTTCAATTCAAGGAGGGCAGCTATGATTGCGACAATTTTTCTTTCACTAAAATCAAATCTTAAGGAAGCAACAGCTGCCCAGAAATAAAAATCAAAAGGCAAAATTAAGGACTCTGTTGTTTCCGTATTTTCTAAAGGAATTATATGGAAATTATCAAGGGTAAATTCTCTTCTGGTATCGTGTTCAGCGATAATGCTGAGCCGTATGCATTGGTACAGGTAAAAAATATCTGTGATAACGAAGTGTCTTTAGGATGCCGAGTACGGGTAATGCCCGATGTCCACCCTGGAATGGTCGCTCCTATAGGGCTTACAATGACCGTCGGCAAAAAAATCTTGCCATATCTTGTCGGAATTGACATAGGATGCGGAATTACGCTTGCCCGCATTGTAAAACACAGGGGCGTGGAGTTCAAAAAGCTTGACACCGTGATTCGTGACGGTGTTCCGTGCGGTTTTGACACAAGAAAGTCACCTCATCGTTTTTCAGCGGATTTTGACTTCTCCCGGCTTAAGTGTAATGTCTACAAAGAGAAGGCTGCCCTTAGCCTTTGTTCGCTTGGGGGCGGCAATCATTTTATTGAGATAGACAAATCTGATTCTGGCGAGTTTTACATATCCGTACATTCAGGAAGCCGTCATCTTGGAAAGGAAGTCGCGGATTTCTATCTTGCGCAAGGTCACAGAGTGCTAAAAGAGCGGGGCGAGACAGTCCCCTTTGAGCTTACCTATCTTGAAGACTCTTTGATGAGCGATTACCTGCAAGATTTGTCTGTCGTCCAAGAGTT
>CADCRJ010000264.1 GCA_902803735.1 uncultured Spirochaetaceae bacterium | reverse complement strand
TTTCTGTAAGCTTAATGATTTCGTTGCTGCTTTTTTGGGTCTTGCTTATATCTAGCGGTTCTTCAAGTTCTCCGTTCGCTATTTTTTGCGTATTGGATTCAAGTACCGTTATTGATTTTGAGATTGTTCTGGAAATTACGAATATTACCGCAATACAAAAAAGCTCAAAGATGATTATGAAAGCGAAGATTGAGAAAAATACTCCGTCAAAACTTTTGAGCCTTTGTATGTTGCCGTCTCGACTGACACGGCTTATAAGAACAAGCTCTATGTTCTTGTTTTCAATGGGGGGCGAAACCATCTGGTAAAAATACTGATGGCTCGATTCGTTCATAAAGGTAAAGAGCGTTTTTTCTTCAATGCTTTTTTGCCCTTTGAATTCAGGAATCGTCGAATACAGAATTCCTGTATGGTTTGCAATAACCATAAATTCCACATGAGATGGCAAAGTCTTTACAGCTTGGAGCAAAACCCCTAAGTCTCGTTCGGACAAAGGAACCGCTTCTAGCTTTCGGACTTGCTTGTAGCCGCTCAGCAAGGCTCTGTCTGGTCGCGAAAAATAGTGATTTACTGACATCGCAATTAGACAGAGTATCGGAACCGCAACAACTCCAAATATGAGAATTCTGAATTGATCCCGAATAGTCATTTAGTTTCCTTGCTTTTCGAATTTATATCCCATTCCAAATACTGTTTTGAGGTACTGTGGGTTTGAAGGATCGTCCTCGATCTTTTTTCTGAGACGCTGGATATATACTGCAACGGCTGTTATATCGCCGAATTTTGTATTCCATACATCATTGTAGATTGTTTCAGGATTAAGTGTCTGTCCTTCTCTTTTTACCAAATATTCAAGGACTTTGTATTCCTTTGTAGAGAGCTGAATCTTCTCTGCGTCGCGTTTAAGAACACAGCTATTAAGAAGAAGCTTGTAAGGACCAAAAGCGATGAAATCTTCAGCTGCAGCAGAAACTTCCGAATTTCTTCGAAGGTTCGCATTGATTTTTGCAACGAGTACGCGTGGTGAGAATGGTTTTGTGACAAATTCATCCGCACCAATTTTAAGTCCGTCAATAATATCTTCGTCAGCATCACGGGCTGAAACAATGATAACTGGAATAGTCGTCTTGTATTCTTTTCTAAAACGCTTCAAGAAATCAAAACCGCTCATGCCTGGCAAATTCAAATCAAGTATAACCAAATCAGGAAGTTCTTTCTCAAGATATGTTAATCCTTGCTCTGCTGTTCCTGCACCGAATACTGTCATTCCATCTTTTTGAAGGTACATTGAAATAAGTTCCAACATTTCAGGAACATCTTCGATGATAAGAATCTTTGCATTCATACAATATCCTCC
Source organism: uncultured Spirochaetaceae bacterium (assembly GCA_902803735.1). Classification (GTDB taxonomy): domain Bacteria; phylum Spirochaetota; class Spirochaetia; order Treponematales; family Treponemataceae; genus Treponema_D. The sequence goes on along the minus strand of CADCRJ010000264.1, from coordinate 5,586 downwards.
GTCAGAGTATCGTAAAAAAAAATGAATATAACGAATTATTTCTTGTTATAGTGAAAAAAGCAATTAAAAAAATGAAATCTAATGAAAAGTTATTTCATAAATTACCGATATATAGTGTGAAGTTTGAAAAAACTTTAAAAACAAGGACTTGACGATAAAGGAAATTGAAGCGAAAATAAAAAAATGATTTCAGTAACGAAATTTGATGGAAAAAAGTATTGGTTAAACCCACATATGATTGAAAGTATGGAAGAAACCCCAGATTTAACAATCACTTTGCTTTCCGGTAAAAAAATTGTGGTAAAAGATTCGCCGCAAGAAATAATAGAACAGATTATTTCCTATAGAAATCGCTTGGGAATATCGAAACAAGAGATATAGGACTTTTTCTGTTCTGTACAATGGGATAAAAATAAAATTAGGGTAAACTTTGTAGGAGATTTTATAAATGGATATAGCAACATTTATTGGTATTATTGGTGGTGCCGTAGTTATCGTACTTGGTGTCGTTACCTCTGGTGGTTCTTTGGGAGGTATTATCGATATACCTTCTGTATTCGTAACCGTTGGTGGTTCCTATGCCGCATTGTTCATTGTTGCGCCTCTCAAACAGGCTCTTGGACTTTTTGGAATCATGGGACGTGCATTCAAGGTCTTTGACTATGGTGAGAAGGGCCTTATCCAGACAATGGTTTCTTTGAGTGAAAAAGCTCGCCGTGAAGGTATCCTTGCCCTTGAGGAAGGTCTTGATGATTTGGACAGCCAGTTTATGAAAGACGGTTTGCGAATGGTTGTCGATGGTACCGATGGTAATGTTATACGTGCTATTATGGAAAATCAGATGAGCCAGACCGAGGCTCGTCATATGGGTTGGATCGGCGTTATAAACGCGTGGGCTGGTTATGGTCCTGGTTTTGGTATGTTGGGTACCGTTATCGGTTTGATTGGTATGTTGAACAACTTGGAGGATAAAAGCTCCCTCGGTCCTAACATGGCTGTCGCTTTGATTACTACATTGTACGGTTCTATGCTTGCAAACTGGCTCGTTGCTCCTTTTGCAAATAAATTGATGGCTCAGAACGCACAGGAAATGACCGCACAGGAAATGATCCTTGAAGGCGTTCTCTCTATTCAGGCTGGTGATAACCCTCGTATTTTGGCTTCAAAGCTTCTTACATATCTTGATCCAAAAACTCGTAAGATTATTGAACCAGATGTTCTTAAGGACTAATTGATGGCTAAGAAAGAAAAAAAAGAACCTGCGAAACCGTCAACCGCGTGGCAGGGAACCTACGGTGACATGATTACGCTTATGTTGTGCTTCTTCGTAATGTTGTATGATCCTACTGAGGTTGATACTACAGCGTTGTCGCAGTTGCAGGCAGCTCTTGATATTCAGGTCGATTCTATTGATTCTCCTACTACAACTGGTGGTCAGTCTTTGTCTGCTGGACGTCTCGCGGATTTAGGAAACACTATTAACAATCTTCCTTCTGCAGAAAAAGGACGTTCCCTTAGTATTGCGAAGAAAAAGGCTGTTACAAATTTTGCGCCAGAGATTAATTCTTCAAAAATTACTATTACAAGTGATGAAAGAGGATTGATCATAACTCTTGCTTCCGATGCGTTCTTTGAAGAGGGCAGCGCGGAGCTTGAAATAGATGAAACACGTGATATTCTGCTTAAATTATCTAAATTTTTTCAAGATTCTTCTTTAAAAGACCGAAGATTTAGAATAGAGGGACATACTGATAACACTCCTGTTTCCAGTGATGTTTTTGCTTCGAACTGGGAGCTTTCCGCTGCCCGTTCCGCAAATGTTCTTCATTATTTGGCAGATTTTGGCGCAGATGAAAAGAAATTTTCTATCGCCGGATATGCAGATACGCGCCCAATGTTTTCTAATGAAACGAAAGAGGGGCAAGCGTATAATCGCCGTGTGGATATAGTTATTCTGGACGACGGTCATTTTTAATAAACAAAGGAGTTCACCATGGCAGATGATGATGATTTGAATCTTGAGGAGGGGGGAGGAGAAGGAGCGCCTGCAAAAAGTGGCAAAGGACTTCTAATTCCTGGATTGTTGAAATGGGTTGCAATCGGTTTGGGCGCAATCATTTTGATAGTAACGGTTGTTGTTATTACTAACCTTATTATGAACGGAAATAAATCTGGAACTACAGGTGGTGTAGCAATAACTACTGAAGAATATTCGCAGACAAAGGAAATCCTTGACTGGTACAGCTCTTTGGGCACTACTCGTACAAAGACAAGTGACCAGAATCCTGCTTCGGTTGTCGTTGACGTTGTTTTGGGTTACAAAAAGGACGATAAGGCAACTTCTACAGAGATTACTCAAAGAACTGTTGAACTTAAGGATTTTTTACGTCGATACTTTACTCAGAAGACTGCGGATGAATTGAAACCGCAGAACGAAGAGAATCTTAAGATTGAGATTAGAAATGCTATTAATGATAGTATTTTGAGTAGCTCAAAGATTAAGGATGTTCGGTTCATGCAGCTTGATGTCATTCAGTCGAACTGATTTTTTAGAATAAAAAGGTGGAATAAAAGACATGAACGAGGTTCTGTCACAAGATGAAATTGACCAGTTGATGCAGGCTATGAGTGCCGGTGATTCTGATGTCGATGAATATAAAACAGTAACTGATACTCGCAAAATCAAGATTTATGATTTTAAGCGCCCTGATAAATTCTCAAAAGAGCAAATCAGGACTGTGCAGATCATGCATGAAACTTTTGCGCGTCTGACAACAACAAGCCTTTCAGCACAGTTGCGTTCTCTCGTTCATGTGCATGTTGCATCTGTTGACCAGTTGACTTATGAAGAATTCATTCGTTCTATCCCTACGCCGACAACTTTGGCTGTAATCAACATGGATCCATTGAAAGGAAATGCTGTCCTTGAGATTGACCCTGCGATTACGTTTAGTATAATCGATCGTTTGTTTGGTGGTACTGGTGCTGGTGCAAAGGTAAGCCGTGATTTGACGGATATCGAGCAGTCCGTAATGGAAGGTATTATAGTTCGTATTCTGGCAAATATGCGTGAGGCTTGGACTCAGGTTATTGATTTGCGTCCTCGATTGGGACAAATTGAGACAAACCCACAGTTTGCTCAGATTGTTCCTCCAACAGAAATGGTTGTTCTTGTAACGCTTGAAACAAAAGTTGGTGAGGAAGAGGGAATGCTTAACTTCTGTATTCCTTATCTTACAATCGAGCCTATTATCTCGAAACTTTCTTCTCAGTTCTGGTTTAGCTCTGTGAGAAGAAGTTCTACAACACAGTATCTTGGTACATTGAAAGAAAAACTTTCTGATGTTGATATGGATGTTGTTGCAGAAATCGGTACGATAAATTTGCCTATTCGTGATGTCTTGGCATTGAGAGCAGGAGATGTCGTACGACTTTCTAATACACGTGTTGGGGATCCGCTCACCCTTGCCGTGGGTAATAAAAAGAAATTTTATTGCCAGCCTGGTATTGTCGGCAAAAAAATGGCAATTCAGGTTATTGGCAAAATAGAGCAGAGTGAATCTGACGATTTTGAAGAATTATCCGTTGAAGGAGACGAATCTTATGAGTGATGGTACTATTTCCCAGGACGAAATCGATGCATTGTTGTCAGGTGTTGATATGGGAGGACTTTCCTCTGAATCTTCTTCCGGTGCAAATATCGACACTGCAACTCTTGAGAAATTTACAGATGGTTTAAAAGATAAGTTGCTGAACAGCTTGAACTCTATGACAGGAGCTACTTTTGAAGTTGGTGCTCCTACTGTTGAGAGTTTGAACAGGGACCAGTTCCTTGCTAAATTGCCAGAAATGGTTGTTGCTGCTACAGCAGATTTTAATACGGGCTTGAAAGGCGATCATTTGCTTGCAATCTCTCCTGAGTTTGCACAGAAAATTGCGAGCCTTATAAATAAAGAAGATAACGCTGAGCTTGATGAAATGTCTCTTTCTGTAGTGGGAGAGTTCGTTTCAACTTGTTCTGGTGCTGAGATTACTGATTTAAGTTCTGGCGGAAAACTTCCAGGACTGGCAGCAAATCCTCCAGAAGCAGTTCACGTTCCAAAAGCAATGGTAAGAATCCCTCAGGGCACTTTTGCGTTGTTCTCATATCCTTTTACTTTGGATGGAACTTCGTATACACTTTGGGAAGCTGTTTCTTCTGATGTAGCAAACGGTATGTCTGTTGCATTGGGTGGCGGTCAGCCAGCCGGTGGAACTCTTAATGCTTCTGATATGGCTGCTATGTCTGGTTTTGCCGGTGCTCCTAATATGGGAATGCAGGCGCAGCCTATGAATCAAATGAATCCTCAGATGATGGGTGGTATGAATATGGGAATGCAAATGGGTGGTATGCAGCAACCTCAGATGATGGGAATGAATATCCCGAATGTACAGTCTGTTCAGTATCCGAACCTTCAAGGAGGTCCGACAGCTTCTGAGCAAGGTAATATTGGTCTTATCATGGATGTATTCATGGAGATGACCGTAGAGCTTGGACGTACAAAGAAGCAGATAAAAGAAATCCTTGGAATGGGCGAGGGTACAATTATCGAGCTTGATAAACTTGCTGGTGAACCTGTTGATATTCTTGTAAATCACAAGCCTATCGCAAAGGGTGAGGTTGTTGTTATCGATGAAAACTTCGGTGTTCGCGTAACAGAAATCCTCTCTCCAATGGAACGTGTAAGCGATTTGCATTAAAATATATGATGGCATCTGATGAAAAGGGGATTCTTCAGATGCCTTGCTTTGTTTAGAAGTGGGTGGGAATATGTTTAAAGTCTCTTTAAGAATAGCTGTTGCTATTTTTATGTTTTTGGTTCTTGTTCCGAATGTCTTTTCGCAGTCTGATACGGAAAACTCTTCTCAGGAAATAACCCTGTCAACGGACGAGTCTTCCATTCAGTTGGATTTTTCTGATACGGGCACTGCAAAAACTGCTCAGAATGACGTGTCATCAGTATGGCTTTTTGTCCGTATGATACTCGTCCTCATTGTTGTTATTGTTATTCTTTACGCTATTTTCTTTTTTCTAAAGCGTACTTCAAAATTATCTAATTCTGATGATCCTTTTTTACGCCGGGTTTCGAAAATTTCTCTGGAACCTGGAAAATCTGTTCAAATTGTAACTCTTGTAGATCATGCATATATGCTTGGAGTCTCTGATAATTCTGTGAATCTTATTACTGAAATTACTGACAAAGAGCTTATTGATTCTATGAATCTATATTCAGATAAAAATCAGAATATACAGAAACCAAGGTCTTTTGCGGATGTACTAGATTTGTTCATGCCTCATGGTCCACGGAGTTCTGTTTTTTTTGACTCTACATTAAAAAATGCATCCGATATGCTAAAAAAGCAGAGGGAACGTTTTAACGATAATAATGGAGAGTAGGAATGAGGCACGGTTTGTTTAATTTTGTACGAAAAAATTTATCAAAGGTATTGTTTTTTGCATTCATTTTTACTGCTTGTATGTTTCCGCTTGCATCTCAAAGCAGAAGCTTTCCAAGCGGCTCTACGAACGGTACGACAGAAATGGGC
>CADCRJ010000263.1 GCA_902803735.1 uncultured Spirochaetaceae bacterium | reverse complement strand
AGCCAGCAGTCCCTCGTTTGTCGTACAAACTACGACCAGTTCATTTTTCTTGGTAGTATAGATTTTTCTTATAATCGGGAACGGAGTTCCTCCAAGTCCTTGCTGACCAATGTAATTCACAAACTGACCGTTTACATCGAACATGAGAACCACATTGTTCAGCAGAAGCCTGTTCTCCTCATCATGCTCAAAACGATCCTGCGGCAAAGTATCTACGACATAAAGATATTTACGAGAATCTACGGCAATAGGTCCCAACGTGTTAAATGGATATTTGACTGATTTTTTTGTCGAGACAGAGGAATCTTCCTGCTCAAATTCAAGGTTGCGGACAGACTCGTTATTGTAATAAAGGCTGAGCAAATCCCCATAGGAGTTTGTCTCCATTATTTTTTTTGACTCGCCGTTAGCTATATAGAAAAAACCATCTCGCATGGCAATATATGTAGAACTATTTCCTGTTAGAGAAATATCGAACATATTCAGTTCATCTTCAAAACTTCCATAATTCAATTTAAAAAGATCGTTCTCATCAACGGAAATAACAACACCAGAACGAGAACATGAAAACAATATAAAACTAGAAAGGATAACAGCAAAGACAGCGAATTTTTTTTTCATATATAGAGAGAATATCAATTCAAAAAAGAAGTTACAAGAATGAAAAAGAAGTTTTTTGTTATATCAGCTTTATTCTGCCTTTCTTATTTACTATTAAGCTAAAATTAAGTATATTGTAAAATTATGTTAGATAAAGTTTTGTCAATAATACTCGGATCTCAGAATGAACGAGATGTAAAAAAACTTGTGCCGGTTGTTGCCGCTATAAATGCAAAAGAATCATGGGCAAAATCATTGGCACCAGAAGATTTCCCCAAGCAGACACAAATTTTCAAAGAGCGTCTCGCAAAAGGTGAGACTTTGGATGATATTTTGCCGGAAGCTTTCGCGCTCGCTCGCGAAGCTGCGTTCCGTGTGCTGGGAGAGCGTGCCTATGATGTACAGCTCATGGGTTCATTAGTCCTTCATTCTGGACGAATCACAGAAATGAAGACTGGTGAAGGTAAAACCCTCATGTGCGTTGCTGCCGCATACCTCAACAGTCTTACCGGTAAGGGCGTTCACATCGTAACCGTAAATGATTACCTTGCAGAACGCGATGCCGCATGGATGCGCCCTGTCTACGGTTACATGGGTCAGACAGTCGGTACAATTCTCTCAAACATGGACAATGCTGCCCGCAAAGAGAACTATAACTGCGACATTACCTACGGAACGAACAACGAGTTCGGTTTTGACTACTTGCGTGACAATATGCAGGTTGAGCTGGACAAAAAGGTTCAGCGCGGATTTAACTTCTGTATCGTCGATGAAATTGACTCTATTCTCATTGATGAAGCCCGAACACCTCTTATTATTTCTGGTGCTGGCGAAGATGACACTTTCAAGTTCTACGAAGTTGACAAGTACATCGATCAGTTCGAAGAAATGGAGAAAGACCCTGCGACGAACGATTATCCAGACGAGGTAGAGATGCTCCCAGAACAGAGGGCAGCACTCAAAGGCGATTACAAGATTGACGAGAAATCAAAACGTATTTCCTTTACAAACAAGGGAATGAACAAAATTGATGATATTCTTCACCAGCACAACCTTATAAGACCTGAAACAACAGTGTTTGACGAAGAGAACTTTGAGTATGTTCATTACTTCACTCAGGCTTTGCGCGCTCACAAGCTCTACGAAAAAGACGTTGAGTACGTCGTAAAGGACGGCAAGGTTGAAATCGTAGACGAATTTACTGGACGTATTCTCGAAGGCCGCCGTTATTCCGACGGTTTGCATCAGGCTATCGAAGCAAAGGAGCATGTAAAGATTGCACAGCGAAACCGCACAATGGCAACCGTTACATTCCAGAACTTCTTCAGAATGTATGCAAAACTCTCTGGTATGACTGGTACGGCAGCGACAGAAGCCGTAGAGTTCAGCAAGATTTACAAGCTCGACTGTGTAGTAATTCCTACCCACAAGGCTGTAGAGCGTATAGACGAGAACGATGAAGTTTATCTCAATGAAGAAGATAAATGGGCAGCAATCGTAAAAGAGATTGCAGAAGCTCACAGCAAGGGACAGCCTGTACTCGTTGGTACAGTTTCTGTAGAGAAGTCTGAGCACCTCTCAAATCTTCTCACAAAGAGCGGAATCAAGCACGAAGTTCTCAACGCAAAGAATCATGCCCGCGAGGCTATGATTATCGCAGAGGCTGGTGCAAAAGGAGCCGTTACAGTCGCAACAAACATGGCTGGACGCGGTACTGATATCAAACTTGGCGGAAACCCTGAATTCAGAGCGAGAAAAAGAGCTGGAACAGAGGCAACTCCAGAGCAGTACGAAGCAGCATATAAAATCGAAAAGGAAAAATGGCTCAAAGATTACGAGGAAGTCAAGAATCTTGGCGGTCTCTACGTAATTGGTACAGAGCGACATGAAAGCCGCCGTATTGATAACCAGCTCCGTGGTCGTTCAGGACGACAGGGAGACCCAGGACGCTCAAAATTCTTCATCTCAATGGACGACGACCTTATGCGTTTGTTCGGCGGCGAGCGAATGAAGAACATAATGTCAAAGATTGGTATGCAGCCAGGCGAGCCTATAAACCATCCGTGGCTTAACAAAGGAATCGAGAAAGCCCAGAAAAAGGTTGAGGAACGCAACTTTGACATCCGAAAGAATCTTATCGATTACGACGATGTTCTCAACGAGCAGCGTGAATACATCTATGAGCAGCGAGACGGAATTCTTGCGGATGAAAACCTTACAGAGCGAATCATGGCAACAGCTCAGGATTATCTTGACGTTTGGTTTGACGAGTACCACCATACTCGCAAAAATGAGGACGCACAGAAGATTCTCATCGATAACATCAGGAACAACTTTGGCTTGCAGCTTTCTCCTGACTACCTCGACAAAGAAAAGGTGCTCTCTATACTCCAGAATGACCTTACAGAGAAAGAAACCCTTATCTCGCATGAAAATTTCAATATGTTCATAAGATATCAGTATTTGAGCTGCCTTGACAAAAAATGGCTTGACCAACTCGAATATTTGGATTCTTTGAGAGAAGCAGTACACTTGCGCTCTTACGGAAGCAAGAACCCGCTTACAGAGTATAAAATTGACGGTTTCAATCGTTTCTATGAAATGCTTGACCAAATCCGCATTGAAATTGCTGGCAGAGTATTCAAAGTAAGAATCCAGCTTGCACCTGTACAGGCTCCACAGCAGAAGCCAATACAGGGAACAGCCCAGCATGAGGAAGCTCAGTCAATGAGCCAGCAGGCAAATGCAGAGCGCATGGCAACACAGGCCAAGCAGCAGGCATCCCGCACAATGGCAGGAGCTTCTACAGGTCAGCCAATTACAGTCGTAAGGCGAGAGCCAAAAATAGGTCGAAATGACCCTTGTCCATGTGGTTCTGGAAAAAAATACAAGAACTGTCACGGCAGATAAAATGAAATATCTTTAGATAGCTGATAAAAAAGGCTGTCCATTGTGAGTACTGAAGTGTGAAGTGCACTTCGACTACAATGGACAGCCTTTTTATTTGGCTTTAGAGGACTTTTACATACCTGTGTGTTCGGACTTTACATACCTGTGTGTCCGGGAACTCCACGGCGTGAAGCTGGCCAAAAACGATAAGCCGTCGTACCAAGGATTCGTTTTCTGTTTACATACTGTGGCTGCATATTAGTCAAATAATTCACGCTGAACGGGTCAGAAGCAGCAAGCGGCGCCAGCCAGTCTTCGTAGGAATGTCGCATATCCTGAGAATTAAATCGATTGTCGCCCATCATAAAGTAACAATTCTCTGGTATATACTGAGGCTTGCCCTCCTCCGTATTTTTTGGGAAAATCGGCATATTTCGGCGGTCAAGCAGATTAACGTAAATATTGAGCATTTCCGCATCTGCATACAACTTCTGGATATACGAATCAGCCAAAAGCTGTTGCCCTTTTTGCTCATTCAAAAGCTGTGCGTTTCGTACAATCATACGTCCCAATGTAAGCTTTATCATAAGGTTAAGCTTAAAGTTAGAGGCAGAATACAAATCCTCTCCAAAACTCGGTATAATCCAAGCAGTCATAAAGTTCTGGAACCAGTCAGTACCGTCCTTTGCCTTAAGAAGCCCCTCAGTAATTCCCACGTTCTGGCGGAACAAATTGAATTCATGCATATCGCGAGAAGTCAAAGTAAATTTTTCAGTCGTCTTTTCAAGATTAAGCACTTTATACAAGCGACGGAATTCTTCTGCAAGACTATCACACTCTGCTCTTACCGCAGATATATCAAGAGAATTACGCAATTCCTCACATTTAAGAAGATTGTCATACTCATCCTGTGTGATTACAAATTCCTCAATACCAGATTTTACGCTAGACTTTACAGCATTAAGATTCCAGCAAGCCCACGTAGAATCAACATTCACAGGCTTAAACTCAGAAGAATCCTTCGTTCTTGAATAAAGAACGCCATCCTGCATCATAAGCTGCTCGCCAGGTACACCAACGACACGCTTTACAAGAGGATCAGCCTTCAAGCGTCCAGACTCATCAACATTTATATTTTTCGTAGTAAGAGAACACATATAAACCAGCTGTGCCATAAATGTCTTGACCTCTGATTTTCTGTCATTTGAATAATGCGGATTCCTAAAAACCACAATATCGCCACGATTATATTTTTTTAACTGAGGAAGACCTATATTTGAGAGCGGAAATTTTGGGCCGTTAAAGATTTTGAACACAACAACCCTATCTTTT
>CADCRJ010000262.1 GCA_902803735.1 uncultured Spirochaetaceae bacterium | reverse complement strand
TTCGCTCGCGAGCCTTATATCGTACAAGCTGTATTCTGCGGCAAAGAAACGACTCGATATACCGTCTACAGGCAAGTATATGATTGTCTTTACGGTTTGCAACATTGTAATGCTGGCTCTTCTTATAGCCCTTCATTTTGTATTGAATTTAGTAAAATAAAGCAAGGAGTTTTTATGAATAATTTTACTTTTTATGCACCAACTCGCATTGTTTTTGGAAAAGGAACTGAAGCACAGGTTGGTGAGCTTGTTGCAGGATGCAAATGCAAGAAAGTTTTGATTCATTATGGTTCTGGCAGCGTAAAAAAGACTGGTTTGCTTGATAGAATAAAAAAATCATTGGATGATTCAAACGTTTCATATACAGAACTTGGTGGGGTCGTTCCAAATCCAAGACTTTCTCTTGTAAGAGAGGGAATTGCTCTTTGCAAAAAAGAGGGCGTTGATTTTATACTTGCCGTTGGTGGAGGTTCGGTAATAGACAGCTCAAAGGCTATTGGGTACGGTGTAACCAACGATTTTGACGTTTGGGATATATACGAGAAGAAAAATCAGCCAACAGCCTGCTTGCCAATTGGTGTAGTTCTTACTATTGCCGCGGCAGGAAGCGAAATGAGCAGCAGCGCAGTAATTACAAATGAGGACGGATGGAAAAAACGAGGAAGCCACTCAGATTTGTGCCGTCCAAAGTTTGCTATAATGAATCCAGAGCTTACAATGACTTTGCCAGCTTATCAGACACGCTGTGGTTGTACGGATATTCTAATGCACACAATGGAGCGTTATTTTACTAGCAATGGTAATATGCTCCTTACCGACAGTATTGCGGAGGCTCTTATGCGTACTGTTATAGAGAAAACCCTTGTGCTTGAAAAAAATCCAAATGATTACGATGCCCGTGCAGAAGTCATGTGGGCAGGCAGTCTTAGTCATAATGATTTGACTGGCTGCGGAAACGGTGGTAATGATTTTGCAACGCACCGTTTGGAGCATGAGCTTGGCGGAATGTTTGACGTTGCGCATGGAGCGGGACTTGCCGCTTTGTGGGGAAGCTGGGCAAGATATGTTTATAAGGATTGTCTTCCTCGGTTTAAGAAATTTGCAATCAATGTGTGGAAAATCGAGGAGAAAGGCAGCGATGAAGAAATTGCCATGAAAGGAATTGAGGCAATGGAAGATTTCTATCGCAAGATAAGTATGCCTACAAATATGCGTGAGCTTGGTCTTGACGTGACCGACGAGCAGATTGCAGAACTCGCTAAGAAATGTGCAATCACATCAGGTAATAAACTTGGTAGTGCAAAAGTTTTGCATGAAGAAGATATGCGTAAGATTTATGAGATGGCACGCTAGCTGAAGTCTGTGCTTAAAAGGCTGCTGATAACTGTTCAGCAGCCTTTTTTGTTGTTCTCGCTGTATTTTGTCATAGGTAAAAACTATAACAAACCAGGTTCAGAATGTATTTTAAAAATAAACTCATAATTGCTAGAATGCTCTTAAAAACAGGAGATTAAGGTAAAAATGAGTAGTATTAAAACACCTCAGCGTTATGACTTTGTTGGAAGCTTTTTAAGACCAAAAGCTTTGAAAGATGCAAAAAAAGCATTTGCAGAAGGAAAAATAAGCCCAGAGGAATTTGATAAAATCACAAATGAAGAAATTTGCAAGGTTGTTGCAAAACAAAAAGAGCTTGGATTCCATGTTATTACAGACGGTGAATTCAGACGTTCTTTCTGGCATCTTGATTTTATGTGGGGCTTCGAGGGCGTTGAGCACAAGGCTACTGGCAACGGAGTTCAGTTTAATGGCGAGCTTGCCGTTCTTGATGACACATACCTTGTTGGAAAAATCAAAGCAAAAGAGCATCCTTTTGTTGGGTATTTTAAGTTCCTTAAGCAGTTTGAGGATGAAAATACCGTTGCAAAATATACGATTCCTGCACCTGCCCAGATGTTCCAGCAGATGATTGTTCCAGCGAACGTTGAGCGTACAAGAGAATTTTATGCTACAAATGAAGAGCTTATCGAGGATATAGGAAAAGCGTACAGGGACGTAATCAAGCAGTTCTATGATGCAGGCTGTCGCAATCTTCAGCTTGATGACTGCACTTGGGGAGCAATTGTAGGCGATGCAGCAAAGCAAAGGTATAAGTCTCTTGGCGTTGACATAGAAGTTGTAAAGCAGCAGCTCCTTGCAGTAAATAACTTGGCTCTTGAAGGCAAACCAACGGATATGGTGATTACATCCCATATATGCCGCGGAAACTACCACTCGACGTTTTTCACGAGCGGTCCTTATGACTCTGTCGCAGATTATGTTTTTGCAAAAGAGAACGTTGACGCATTGTTCTTGGAATATGACGATGAGCGTTCGGGCGGATTTGGGCCGCTTGCAAAGGTTTCTGGCGATAAAAAAGTTGTGCTGGGGCTTATCACGACAAAAAAAGCGGATTTGGAAGACAAGGCAAAGATAATCGCTCGAATCAACGAGGCTGCTAAATATATCCCGCTTGAAAGGCTTTGCTTGAGCCCTCAGTGCGGCTTTGCTTCATGCGAGATTGGTAACAAGCTTACAGAAGAACAGCAGTGGGCAAAACTTAAGCTTGTTAAGGAAATCGCGGAAGAAGTCTGGAAGTAATTCCTTATATATTACAAGAATGCAATATTTTTAAGAATACTGTCTGACCAGTTTTCAGC
>CADCRJ010000261.1 GCA_902803735.1 uncultured Spirochaetaceae bacterium | reverse complement strand
GTGATATGCCCGCCGAACACGGACTTGTTTTTCTTGATGTCAAAGACGGTGTATTGAACGGTCCAGATGCTTTTAAAAAGTCCGTTTCGTATTGAATCCGAAAAAGGCTTGATTCGAAACGGAATCAAAATATAATCGTCGGAAAGCAGTATAAGAGTCCCGCCTTCGCAGCGTTTCTTGAATTTGCACTTCGTTTTTTCGAGCGTCTTCAAATCCGTAATAGTGCAGGATTCGGAAAAATCAAATGCGTAGGATTTTAGTTTTTTGCCGTCGGTAAAAGGATTATCGAACCATGCCGTGCTATAGCCCTCTTGTGTTTTTTTGCAGGTTGTTGAGATTCTTTTTGAGTTCAATGTTTTTCGGTCAATCAGAAAACTTCCCGGATTGTCCGCAAATGTGCCGTAACAATGCAAAAAAACATATTCGTCATCTGCCATAACTCCCGAAATAAATCCTGATTGATACCGCTCACCATGCTTTTTAAGAATATCTTCGGCCTCAAATATTTTTTTGGATTCGCCAGTCAACGCATCGTATTCATAGAGAATCTGTGGCTCGTTGTTTTTCTCGCACTTCTCGCACCAGTAAAACGCATTCTCGGTAAAGGCCTCGAATTCGTAGATTTCTTTTTCAAACTCAAATATCACGCTTTCTTTGTTCGTCAGGAAATTGAACTTGCGAACGCTGTAGCGGTTTTCGTTTTTTTCGACGAACAAAAGATTGTCGGGATTATTTTTATCAAACCGTATTTTAAGAATTTTTCTGTCGCTTAAGGATGTTAATTCTGAAATTTTCTCGTCGTTTTCGTATACGGCATAATTCGGTCGGCTTGGATAAGAACTTTTAAAAAGATAGCGGATTTTAAAAGTTTCCTTTCCGAATGCGGCCAAAGTCAGCAAAATCTGCAATGTTAAAATCAAAATGTGTTTTTTCATTTTTCCTCCACAATTTTTCTGATTTCAGGCTCAACGCACGAAATTACGTCGATAACGTGATTCACGCAGAACAAGCCGTAATGCGTCCATTTTTCTGGATAAAAACTTCCGTCTTCAAATTTTCGGCAATCGGTCAGGACTGGAAGCACGTCCAGTAACCGTGATTTTTCAAAAACAACCAGCCCACTACCCTTTTGGATTTCACAAGAATCATAAGAAGCATAGGACTCGCTCCGTGTTTGGTGCAGAATGTAATTGTCAAAAGCGATTTCGTAAAGTTCGTTCATATCGGGAAAAACAAGCGTTGCTCCATTCTGCGCCTCTCCGTGAGTGCCGAGAGCAACCACAAAACGGATGCTGTTGTCCTCACACTCACTTGCGGAAATCAGAAACAGCGTTTTATCCAAATCTTTTGCGAATTCAATTTTCATTGGTCACCCTCTTTTATTTTCTCCAGAATTTTAATCAAAATAACTTACTTCAGCAGATTCATAAATTCCGTCATCGTCAAAATAAATATAAAGCTCCCAGCCGCTTATAAATCCGTCCGCTTTCAAAAAATACGAAATCTCTTTTTCTTGAATACGCTCTTTCAATTCAGGACGACCAAGCAGTTCTAGCACTTCATTTTTGCTCGGCTTTTCCGCGTCCAGCTTGGCAATAAGGGAATCTGTCATTTCGTAGAGGTGTTTGCCTTTCTGCCACTTTTGCGCATTGAACGCAATTTGCTTTTGGCACGCTGTGAAAATCACGCAAGACAAGAACGATAAAATCAAAATGAGCTTTCTCATTTTTGCTCCAGTTTTTCTTGCAGTTTTTCATAAAACCAAGTTTTTTCAAAATAGAAAATCGGGAACGTAACAAGCCCAAAAAACAAAAGCCGAATCTTTTGCTTTAGCTTTTGCGACATCGGGAAAATGCCATTAAAATGCACCAACATCGCACGGTCGTCGTCACTCAGCTCCGTGCAAAGCCCCCAGACAAGCAAATACTCAAACAAAAGCACAATCACAGGAATCAGCACAAACATAGGCTTTTTCAAAAACACGAATCCGCAGACGATGAGCCACAAGAGCACGGTGTGAATCAGCGACAGGACTTTGTGAACTCGGCGGAGGGAGCGAGTGGCTTTTTCAAAAAAATACAAAACCGTGTTCAAAAGCAAATATCCAAACACGATTTTTGCAAAATTATCTGCAATGTTCATTTTTCCTCCGAGAGCGCACTTTCGCTGTAATATTTGTACTTCGCAAGCTGCTGATTCCGAACGGCGTATAAAACGTCTTCTTCAAGCCAGATTTTTTCGATTTTTATGCATTCTCGCTCTTCTGGAGAATCATCAAAAATGCAAAGAATTCCGTTTTCGTCGATTTGCCAGTATTTTATGGGAGCCGTAATCATTTTTCCTTTTTTGCCAAATGTGCATGTTACGGTTCGATTTTCAGAAGAGTCGCTTTGGAAATAAAAAGTTTCAACTTTTTCAGAATCATCTAATTCAAAAAAATGATTTGCAATTTCGTTTTCGGTCCACGGAACAGCGGTACTTTTTAATTCGCTCCATTTTTCACTCTGGCGGTTTATCAGAAAATTGCCAAGAAAAAACGCAGCAGGCGGAAAAAGAAAAATCACGCAAAAAACAGAGGAAAGAATTATTCCGAGCTTTCGTTTTTTCAAAATGCTACGCACAAGAAAGAAAAACGCGAGGGCAAAAAGCAAAAACTAAGGAAGAAGAAGTTGAAAAACTGCACCTTTTTCCACATAAATGCTAGTTGGTCCGTCCGCTCCGCCAATTATCGCAATTGCAGCGGCT
>CADCRJ010000260.1 GCA_902803735.1 uncultured Spirochaetaceae bacterium | reverse complement strand
AAAGGTTATAAATCTCTCAACGAACATTGCGGCTCTGGTTGTGTTCCTGCTTCACGGTCAGGTGCTCATTCCGCTGGGGATTGCGGCGGCTGCCAGCAATATGCTTGGAAATTACGTAGGCTCAGGGCTTGTGATGACAAAAGGCCCGGTGATTGTGAAGCCTCTCATCATCTTTGTGCTTGCCCTGCTCCTTGTTAAGATTATCGTAGGGTTCTAACTAGTTTTTTGCAGCGAGTTTTGCCTCACGCTTTTTCATCAGGTTTGAGACGATGAGCGTACAAGAGGCATCTCCTGTGATATTGAGTGTTGTTCGTCCCATATCAAAGATTCTGTCTACTCCGGCGACGAGAGCGATTCCGTCTACTGGAAGACCTACCGAAGTAAGCACCATTGCGAGCATTACCATTCCTGCACCAGGAACTCCCGCTGTTCCTACGGATGCTAGCGTTGCAGTAAGGACGATTGAGACCATCTGCGCGAAAGTTAGGTCAATTCCATAGCAGGCGGCGATGAAAATCGCGCATACTCCCTGATAAATCGCAGTTCCGTCCATGTTGATTGTCGCTCCGAGCGGCAGAACAAAGGACGAGATTTCTTTTGGAACGCCGAGCTTTTTGGTGCACTCAATGTTGAGCGGCAAGGTTCCTACGGACGATGCGCTTGAGAATGCCAATGTGATTGCCGGTGCCATTTCTTTGAAGAACTTTACTGGCGAAACGCCGCCGAGCGTCGCAACGGTAAACGAATACACAATCAGCATGTGAAGGATGTAGCAGATGTACGCTATGAGCAGGACTTTTGCAAGTGAGCCGATTACAGCCGCTCCGTTCGATGCGATTACTGGAGTGAGCAAGCAGAAGACACCTATTGGCGAGAGCTTTAGAATCATCTCGATACATTTCATAAAAATCTCGTTCCAGCGGTTTATGGTCGCTATTGCGCCTTCTACCTTCTCGCCCAAAAGGATTATCGCAAAGCCTATGAGCAACGCCATCACTATGATTTGGAGCATGTTCGCGCTGGAGATTGGCACAAGGAAGTTTGACGGGAACATATTGACCAATGTATCAAGGGCGGTCGTTGACTTTGGCGGCGTGTAAGTAAGGCTTGACGTTGAGAGAGCCGGGAACGAGCCTTTGAAGACTGTTGCTACGGTAAGTCCGATAGAAACGGCTACGGCTGTTGTGCAAAAATAGTAAACGAGCGTGGTTCCGCCGATTGCACCGAGTTTTTTGAGGTCTTTCATTGAGACGATTCCGGCCATGATAGAAAAGAGCACGAGCGGGCCGACTATGAATTTGACGAGGTTCAGGAATATTGTACCGAACGGCTTTATGTAGGATGTTGTGATGTCAGGCACTTTCTGCATCAAAAGTCCTGTAATTACGGCGAGTATGAGGGCAATGAAGATCTGCATTGTCAAGGACAGTTTCTTTTTTGAATTTTCTTTTTTTTCCATATAATCTCCTGAAAATAAAAAGAGGCCACAGACAAATCTGCGGCCTCTTCACCATTTTATAATATTCTTATAACAACTACCAGATTTTTTGTCAATAAAAAATCTTGCTAATTGGAAAATTTTATCATATTATAGTACTGTCTTAAAGAAACGCTTGCGATTTTATTGGGACACTTAAAAATTTTGCTGATTTTTCCTAGGATGGAGCCGGCTTATGAAAAGAAGAATCCTAAAAGGATTGTGTTTGTGTTTATCTGCGTCGTTGTTCTTTTCTTGCTCGTCAAAAAAGGACAAGAAGATAAATTCCGATGTGCTTAACCACCATGTTATAATCACCTACCTTACTACAGGAAGCAAACCTACTGACAGCGGAACGTCAGAGATGCTTGAGCGATTGAACGAGCGGCTCACCAAACTTGTGAACGCAGAGCTTGTAATTTACTACATTCCTTGGAACAATTACCAGACAAACTACAATCTGAAGCTTGCCGAGAAAGACGGCTCCATTGATCTTATAGGAACAGCCACAGACTGGCTTGATGCATGGAAGAACGCGTCTCTAGGAAACTTCATGCCGCTTTCTGACGAGATGATTCAAAAATATGCGCCCAAAACATGGGCTTCAGTCTCAAAGGATCATTGGGATGTGTGCCGCCTGAACGGAGACATCTATATGTTCCCGGAGGACAACTTTACGCAGTGGACGAACCACGGCTTTATGTACAGGCTTGACTGGGCAAAGGAGGCTGGGCTTAACGGCGTTCACAGCTGGGAAGATCTGACCAAATACCTTGATTATGTAAAGAAAAACAAGGATGTGATTATTCCTTGGAACAGCAACGGCTCGCCGAGTACGTTCCAGCCTGAGGGTTATATACGCTCAAAGAGCGACTTTATCATTGCCGACGGAATCACGTCAACGAATATGTTCGGTGCAAGGAAGAGCAACCTCAAGAAGCTGTATTCCCCTATGTACGAGGGCAAGGAGCTGGTCGAGTACGCAAAGCTGATGCGTGAATGGAACTTGAAAGGCTTCTGGCCGAGCGATGTTCTGACGAACAACGGCGGAAACCTTGATAACCGCGAGCAGTTCAGCGCGGGCGAGACTGCCATTGAGCAGCACCACACCCAAACTTGGTATACTCAGATTTACAACAAGCTTAAGAAGCAGGTTCCGGGCGCGGACTCAGGATTTTTCTGGTTCGGCGAGGAATCTCAGAATATTGTTTACCAGACTATCACGCACGGTGCGATGGCAATCTCTGCCGCGTCAAAGCACCCGGAGCGAGCGATGATGGTTTATGATTTGCTGCGCAATGACAAGGAGTGCTACGAGCTTATCAATTATGGCATTGAGGGCGTGCAGTACAAGAAGAATTCACAGGGATACAGGGAGCCGATTCCTGGCTCGCACGGCATTGTCACGAATTACTGGTGGGGACGCAACGACGATCTTGAAGTTCGCGATACTGCGACTGCTTGGGATGTTTTTGACAATATAAACCGCACGTACAACCAGTACAAGATTGACTATCCTTTTGGTCAGATTGTATGGGACTTGTCTAATGTCGGATCGGAGCTTGACGCTGTCACTAGCGTCTACGGTCAGTACATGGGTAACATTTGCTACGGCCAGAAAGCAGATCCAGAGGGCTATGTCGCAGAATTCAGGCGGGAGCTTAAAAAAGCCGGCATTGAGAAGCTGATTTCAGAATTCCAGAGACAGCTGGATTCATTCTACTCAAACAGAAAATAGGAGAGCTGTAAAATGGAAAAGTCTAACAGAAAATCAAGCCTTATAACTGTCCTTATCGTTACTATTGCCGTAGTATTTATTGCGCTTACAGGCATTCAGCTCCTAGTAATCTCTTTTTTCTCGAACAGGTCAACTAGCCGCAGTTATGGCGAGAACTGTGGGGAAATTGCTCAGGCATATTCAATGATGCTTACGAACAGGTTGAATATGTATTTCCGCGAGATACGCTACTATGTTGAGTCGGACATTGTCCAGACTTTGGACACGGATCAAATCATAAAATGGATGTGCAGCAAGAACGAGAAAAAGAACGCCAATATTGACGCGATGTATTTCTGCACATTGGACGGAACCGCTTATCGAGACGACGGAACCGTTACTAATTTCCGCAACGAGGAGTTCTTTAAGGCTATCGTTACAGACGGAAACTATACTTACGTAAGCAACCCTAAGATGGACGAGGTTATCAAAAAGCCTATATTCTACGTCGCACAGGTTGTTGTAGTAAATGGAAAGAAACTTGGTGTTTTTGCGGGCGTTTATCCGCTCAGTACAATCCAGAAGATTATCAGCGACATTCAGCTTGGCGAGTCTGGAAGCGCGTGGCTTCTGGCCAGCGATGGTACTGTAATCACTTATCCAGAGTACGGCTATGCGATGAAGAAGAACTTCCTTACTGGGCTTCCTTCTGACAACTCAGATTTGCGTGAAGTCGCGTCGAACATGGCTGCGAGAAAGATTGGCTCTGGCTGGGTCAAGGATTTGAAAGGAAACGGAAATCTTTTCGTTACATATACTCCTGTTCACAACACTCCTTGGAGTTTGGGCTTCAATATTTCGCAGAGCCAGATTTATGCCTCTGGACGTTCAATCAGGAACATTATGATTGTGTCTTTTGGTTTAATCGCCGTAGTCCTTCTTGTAATAACAGCCCTCGTTCTTATTAATCTTCTTAGCCCGCTCAAAAAAGTTGAGAAAGCAATCAATGACATCGCCTCTGGAAATGCGAACCTTACAAAACGAATCAGAGTTTCTTCAAACAATGAGATTGGTACTATCGTTCTTGGCTTTAACAAGTTCACCGAAAAGTTGCAGTCTATTGTATCGGAGCTTAAAAAATCCCAGATTACGCTTGTTAATGCTGGTGACATACTTTCAAAGACCACGGCTAACTCTGCCGAGGCAATCGAGAGTATCAAGAACAGCATTATTGAGACGACTTCTGGTATTCAGGAGCAAACGGACGGCATTACAGAGACTTCTGCCGCCGTCAACGAGATTGCTTCAAATATCACAGCCCTTGAAAAAATGATCTCTAACCAGTCTGCTGGTGTTGCACAGGCTTCGAGCGCTGTTGAGGAGATGATTGGTAACATCGATTCTGTAAACAATACCGTTGAGAAGATGGCTGGTTCTTTCAATATGCTTTCTGACAGCGCGCAGGACGGATTCCAGAAGCAGAACGATGTAAATGAAATGATTCTTAAAATTGAGGCGGACTCAAAGCTGCTTCTTGAAGCTAACGATGTAATCGCAAACATCGCAGAGCAGACTAATCTTCTCGCTATGAACGCCGCAATCGAGGCGGCACACGCTGGCGAGGCAGGAAAAGGTTTCAGCGTTGTTGCTGACGAAATCCGTAAGCTTTCTGAGAACTCTTCTTTGCAGTCACGCTCTATAAGCGACCGACTGAACCACATTAGGGACTCAATCGAGGACGTTGTATCCGCTTCAAAGCAGACAAGTGCCGCTTTCACTACGGTAACTAACGGAATCAAGAGCACGGACGAGCTTGTTCAGCTGATTCAGAACGCAATGTCTGAGCAGAAAGAAGGCTCTACGCAGATTATTCAGGCACTCCATGACATGAACAACAGTACATTTGAAGTAAATAGTGCGTCAAAGGAAATGTCTGAGGGCAACCACCAGATTCTTTCGCAAGTTGGTAATCTCAAATTGAGTGCTACAAAAATGCAGGATTACGTTAACTCAATGGATGTAAAGGCCGAGCAGATTGACAGGAGCAGCTCTGAGCTTGTCGATATTTCTGCGAAGGTAAGCGATACAATCAACCAGATTGGCTCGCAGATTGACCAGTTTGAAATATAAACGCTTGTTTTTTAGTTAATGGGATAAAAAAGCTGGCATTTTGAAGCAGTCTTCAATTTTGCCAGCTTTTCTTTTTTATGCGAAGGCGAATAATCACAAACGCTTGTGATTGTTATCGCCTTGCTTTGTCAGGATGCTGATTATAGTAAGTGTTTTTGTCCGCATACATGGCTTCATCGGCAACGTGCATACATTTACGCAAATCTTCTGGATTATTACTCCAGTCTGAGCCAACCGCAAAGCATACGGGTGAGCCGTAACCAGATTCTGCTTTTAGTTTAGAAACTTTATTCTCAAAGTTTTCTTTGGCGCAATTTGGCAGGATAACAACAAACTCATCACCGCCAGAGCGATAAACTTCGTAATTTTGAAAGTGTTCTTTGAGAAGCTTTGCCGACTCTCTAAGAAGCTTGTCCCCTGCTTCATGCCCGCCTGTATCATTGCATTGCTTTAGACCGTTCAAATCGGCAAAAATAATACCGAATGGCGGTGTGACAAGGTGCTTGTTGCTTACATGATCATCAACACGGGCATTCATCGAATTTCTGTTCCTTACGCCTGTAAGAAAATCAACGTTGCTCATAAATTCGAGTTTTTCCATAAGCTCGTTGTTGGAAATCTCTGCGGAAAGGAAAAAAGCCGTGATTTCTATGAATTCTTTTATTTCAACAACACGTTCTGTATTGAAATTTGTTATGAAAAGCACGCCGAACATCTTTTTTCCCTGAGACAGTGGAGTAAGCACAAGATTATTTACATTTGCCCCTCGCAAACTTCTTACCCAGACAGGATTTATTTTTTCAAGTTCCTTCATATCGAAATCATCTTTTATGATAATATCGTCATGGTGCTGTAAGGTCTCTTCCCAAGAAAAAACAACATCTGGCGTAAGGTACGGCATAAAATCATCAATACAGGCTACATCATCCTTGAATTTCGAACACAACGGAGCGTATTTCTGCTGCTCTTTGTCAATCATTATTATACAACTTGAAAAACTGTCCGTTTTTTTCTGTATGTCCGAGATTACAGTATTCATACTCTCGTAGAAATTTTCTGCGCTGCGAAGGTTGATACACGTTTGGATTACGAATGGAGCTGTCTCTGCAGAAATGTTGCTTGAAAGTCTTTCTGATTCAGGAGCTTTTGTAAATTCAAAGAAAAATAAAAAGTGGCAGATATTGTCATAATCTACCTCGCTTGAAAGAGGAATATAAGTACCGTCCGTCCATACTCCCATCGACTTTGTATCTACATAGGCATGAAGATGCTGCTTGTGTACAGCACAGCGAAAGCAAAAGTCCTCAAAATTAGGCTCTTTAGGAACTATTTCAGAGTAAATCATGTTATCATGGTATTTAGGTCCCATGATTTGCTTATATTTTTCATTCGCCTTTACGATACGAATGTCTCCATAGTGACCATCTTTTGTGTCAACTACAGAAAGTACAGCCGCAGCCATTCCGCATGAATCAACAAGCTTTTGAAAGTCCATGTATTAATTGTAAGTCTGAAACACTTATTTATCAAATGTTTTTTTTAAATATAAATCAGAATGTTTGAATTTCAAGGTATGCCTCTCTAGCTTAACATATTCTGAAATTTTTATTGCATAATATGCCGATTTATATTGACAGATGAACATAAAGGGAATAGAATAAATTAAAAGGTAGTAAATTACTACTATTTGAAACACAAAAGCAAGTTTAAGGAGAAAAACTATGAAAAGACTTATTGTAATTGATATGCAGAATGATTTTTGCACAGGTGCACTTGCAAATCCAGATGCTGTAAATGCAATTCCCTTTATAAAACAGAAAATCGCTGAATTCCGCAAAGAAGGAAACGACAGCGTTATGTTTACTTGCGATACACATGAGCCAAATTATATGCAGAGTCTTGAAGGAAAGCATCTTCCAGTTCCTCACTGCATAAAAGGAACTGACGGCTGGAAGATTGTTGACGAGCTTTTTTATGAAGGAGCTAAAATTATAGAAAAACCAACATTTGGTTATAAAAACTGGGCAGCACACCTTCAGGATGGCGATGACATCTATATGGTTGGAACTTGCACTGATATTTGCGTTGTTTCAAATGCCCTTGCTATAAAGGCTGCTTGCCCTAACTCTGAGGTTCACGTTTTTAAGGACGGATGTGCAGGTTTGACAAAAGAAAAACATGAGCACGCATTGGATGTAATGGCTTCTTGCCAGGTGGAGATTTTGTAATGAATGCTGAGGAAATAAAGAAAATCCATGCAGAGATAATTGAATGGATAAAAAATTGGTTTGCTGACAAAGGAAATGCTCCTGCTGTGATTGGAGTATCTGGCGGTAAGGATTCTACAGTCTGTGTTGCTTTGCTCACGGAAGCACTTGGAAAAGAGCGTGTTATCCCTGTTCTTATGCCAAATGGCGAGCAAAAGGATATTTCTGATTCAAGGGAAGTTTGCAGGATTCTGGGGCTTAATCCTGTTGAAATCAATATTGGAAAGGCTTACAATGCTATTACGGAGGAAATAAAAGAAAAAGCAGGCGTAGCAGAGTTTAAGCCGCTTTATACGACGAACACCCCTGCCCGCCTTAGAATGGTAACGCTTTATGGGATTGCTGCTCAAAACGGTGGTTTTGTCTGCAACACTTGCAATCTGTCTGAGGACTATATTGGTTATTCGACAAAATGGGGTGATGCAGCGGGCGACTTCTCCTTGCTTTGCAGGCTTACAAAAACAGAAGTTTGCCAGCTTGGTGATGAGCTGAACCTTCCTGAGCACCTTGTTCATAAGGTTCCGTCTGACGGAATGTGCGGGAAAAGCGACGAGGACAATCTGGGCTTTACTTACGCAGAATTGGACAAATTTATCAGGAACAAGGAGTATCAGCTTTCGCCAGAGACAAAGGCAAAGGTTGAGCGGATGCATAATCATCCAAATACAAAAAAGAAATGCATTGTGCTTGAAAGCCCGCTTGAATGGCTTCCAGCTGCATTCTAGCCAGCTAGAACAAGGCTTGCAAAAGCATTGTGTTTTTTTTGACAAAAAGGTGCTGACAATTTAACTTAAAGAGAGGAATAAAATGGAACAAATCATAACAAGCTTATTGGATCAGGATGCCTACAAGTTCTCAATGGGACAGGCTATTTTTCACCAGCATAACGGAAAGCAGGTTGACTGGTCTTTCAAATGCAGGAATAAAGACGTTCGTTTTGGAGCTGACGAGGTTGCAGAAATCAAGAGACAGATAGAGCTTTATACACAGCTTCACTTTACAGAAGAAGAGCTTGCATTCCTTGCAAAAAAATTCGTATGGCTTAAGAAAGACTACATCGACTTTCTGCGTTTCTGGCATCCTCGCATGGATGAGATTAAGGTAGGAACTGATTCACCGTGCGGACTTAGCATCGAGATAAGCGGTTCCGCTGTCAACGTATCACCTTACGAGACGCCGATTATGGCAATCGTAACAGAAACTCACTACAAAATGAGCGGAAAATACGGCGAAATGCTTGCAGAATTCAAGAAAAACGTTGATGATGAAATAGATAAAATGAAAGCAAAAGTTTACGATGTAGGCGTTTTCTCTGAATTCGGTTTTAGAAGAAGGCTTTCATTTGAAGCTCAGGACTATTTCCTTGCAAAAATTACAGAAGCAAAAATTGACGGATTTATTGGAACGTCAAATGTATTCTTTGCAAAAAAATATGATGTCGTAGCGACTGGAACAATGGCACATGAATATTGTATGCTTTGTGGACAGGGATATCAGGAGCGAAATCCTGCCTATTCAAATAAGTATATGATGGAATCTTGGGTAAAAGAGTACGGCATTTTGAACGGTATCGCGCTTACCGACACAATCGGAACGCCAGTATTCTTGCGAGATTTCAACCTTACTTATGCGACTTTGTTCAGCGGTGTTCGACATGATTCTGCAGACCCTTATGAATGGGGCGAGAACATGATTGCTCACTATAAAAAGCTGGGAATAGATCCTATGACAAAGACGTTGCTTTTTAGTGACAGTCTTGACCTTGAAAGAGCAAGCGCAATAAACAAACACTTCAGGGGCAAGGCAAAAGTTGCTTTTGGAATTGGAACGGCTCTGGTCGGTCCTGTTCATGGAGCTTTGAACATTGTTATTAAGCCGACAGCAATTGACGGCAATCCTGTGGCTAAACTGAGCGACGCACCTGGAAAAAACATGTGCAAAGATCCTGAGTACATTGATTATCTCAAGCGTACTGTAGAATGGCGACTTAGCCACTAAAAAGGAGCATGGAGTTTTTTTATGAAAATTGGAATTTTTGGGGGAACGTTTGATCCGTTCCATGTTGGTCATCTTGCAATTGCAAAGGCTGCCCTTTCAAAGGTAGACAAACTTTTTATCGTACCGACAAT
This sequence comes from uncultured Spirochaetaceae bacterium, assembly GCA_902803735.1. Lineage (GTDB taxonomy): Bacteria > Spirochaetota > Spirochaetia > Treponematales > Treponemataceae > Treponema_D. Next base: position 5,651 of record CADCRJ010000260.1, on the reverse strand, counting down.
CTGCGATTACTACAGGCCTGATAAGAGGCATCTGTTTAACTTTGATGAAAAAGTCAGAATTATTACAGAAATGACCTTGGCTATGAAAAATGTCGAGATTGATTTGGTTGAAAGGGACAAAGATTCCAAATGGCGTACAATAAATACTGTTGAGTATTTTGCGAAAAAATTTCCAGACGCTGAACTTTACTTGATTATAGGCGAAGATTCCCTCAAGAATTTTCCTACTTGGTTCAGGTATGATGACATTCTGAATATGTGTACCCTTCTTGTCGCAAACAGGGGCATACCTGTGCAGTCTGACATTGCGCATGAAGTAATAGATATAGGCAATGATTTTGAGGAGTCTTCATCTTCCAAAGTCAGGCAAAAACTGATTGAGGAGCTTATTGATATGTATCTTTCTGATAAAGACTGGTACAACTTTGAGAGAGGAAAAAATTAATGGAAAAGATAAACGAAACAGAATTATTAAAGACTCCTGTGTTTACAGTCGTCCGCAAAGAATTCAAGGAAACAAAATTTGCCCCAGTCGGTTTGAACTGCAAGGACTGGGTAATGATTGTCGCCCTTGACTGTGATGATCTGGAAAAAGCTAATTCTGTGTTTGTAAGGCAGACGAGATGGGGTCTTGAAGACCAGACCATTGAATTTCCGTGCGGAACAGTTGAAGAGGAAGATTTTGAAGGCGGAAAAGACGGCAACAAAATTGCTGCAATAAGAGAATTTGAGGAAGAGACAGGTATTTCGCTTTCTGCAAGCGATGTAAAAAAAGCTGGCGAATTCAATCCGAATCCTGCTTACTTTAGCAATAAAATGCACGTATATTATTTTGTGGACAAAAATTTGAAAAGTTTGTTCGAGTCTCGCTCAGGTCAGAACCTTGACGAGAATGAGGATTGCGTGGTTTTTATGGATGCTATAGAAAACAAGAAATTTTTTGGTAATGCGATGCAAATCGCAGGTTTTTGCTGCCTTAAAGAAAGTCTTAAATAAATGCAAGAACCGTGCAGGCTAAGCTTTTGAAAGTTCTGCACGGTTTTATTTTAGTTCCAGTCACAGGATTTTTCTATAATTTTTGCGAATTCTTCAAGCCCATCTTTATCGTTTTCTGTAAAACGTGCCAATATTGGGCTGTCAATATCCAGAACGCCTACAATACTTCCAGTTTTGTCATGCAAAGGAATTACAATCTCGGAATTTGAAGCACTGTCGCAAGCTATATGCCCTTTAAACTCATGGACATCTTTTACAAGCAGGGTTTTGTCTTCTTGTATAGCTGTACCGCACACGCCTTTACCGACAGGAATACGTATGCAAGCTGGTTTACCCTGAAAAGGTGCCAGAAGCAAATAATTTTCTTTTTCCAGCGTGTAAAACCCTGCCCAGTTGATTTTATCCAGCTCGTCCCAAAGCAAGGCTGCTGCATTCGCCATGTTCGGAATGGGATGCCTCTCGCCCTCTGTTATTCCTTTTAGATGCAAGCAAAGCTCATTGTATTTGTTGTCCATATAACCCTCTAAAAAAGTCGCAGAATAGTATAAAAAGTCACATTTCTTTTTATAAAGCTGATATAGACTAGAGTCTATTTTTCGTTTATCTTGCTTTTTACGACAATAACATTGTTTTGCTTGTCACGCAAAATATACTCAACATCTAAATTTTCTGCGTTTATATTGCCTCTTTCAGCAGCTTCTTTTTTTACAAGCTCTGTTATTTGTTTGTCGTTTGCATTGAGCAAAGTTTTCATAGAAGTCTTATCATCAAGTGTAAGAGGTTTCTTTGCACAAGAAACAGCAAGAGTTGAAGCAATAAAACCCAATATCAAAAGTTTCAAGTATTTTTTCATTTTTTTGTTCCTGTATTAAAAATCAAGCAAACTATTTGCTTCGTCAATCAAGCTGTTAGTAAAGTCATCCATACCATCATCTAAATCATCCATACTGTCCATGGATGTGTAAAGCGTGTATTTGTAGCCACCATCAAAAAAACTGAGTTCAATAGCGGCATTTTTGTCTCCCAAGACAACAATGTTTTCTTTTTTGTTTTCAATTTTGAAAAGCAGTTCGTCCATGTTGATGGAATTATTTTCTCCAAATATATTGCTGTCTCGCCACGATTTGAATGAAACAGTTTCATCATAAACAGTATCGCCAAACATCGAAGTGTAATTGTTTACAACTTTTTTACCGTTTTTGTCCAATGTCACTACTGATAAAATCTCACCACAACTTGTAAACAAAAGTGCCATCAAACATAGAATAAGTCCTATGCCAAGTTTCTTTTTCATAAAAGCTCAATTAAATTAAAGATACCCTATAATAGCATAAAATTTACAATTTTCAATAAAAAACAGACAAAATTGAATTGTGAAGCCTATTGATTCAAGATACTTTTGAAGACAGTATAATTAAACGATTCCTTATCCGTACAGAAAATGGCAAATTCGATTGTCTTAAATGCCTTAGAATAATCTGAGATTACATTTTTATATGCGGACGCGACAATTTCTGGCGGGTTAAAGAATGCTCCGCAGCCGAATGCACCTAAAATCACGGTGTCGGCATTGTTTTTACAAGCGACATCAAGAATGTGTCTTGCCCTCGACTCGTGCAGATTAAACAGCATGTCTCCGCCAAGGCTTTCGTTCCTGTATAGGCACGGAGCGGCACAGGTAATCACATCGGCATAAAACCACTCTGATTCTGGTCGTAACGCTGGCTCGCTTGTATCTGACTTAAATACAGTAACTTTGGGAGTGAAAATAATATCATCATTTGCAAGGTCATCGCTTGCTTCGATGTGGGGCAGATAAAAAGCCTCGTACATTTCTTTTGTTGCTATTGCGTTATAAAGAGTTGAAACCCTGCAAAGACATTCTTCCTGTGCCCTTGCACCTTCCACTACTCCGCCACCAGGTTGGTAACTGTTGGCAAAATTTAGGACGCAAACTCGCTCGCCTTTTTTTGCATATTGCTCAGCGGCTTCAAAAGTCCTTTTTTTTGAGATTACAATGTTCGCAGCCGTAGAAAAGCGAAGCCTGTTGCAGCTGATTTTTTCATCTGCTGCAACAAACTTTTGGTTTTGGCGTGAATATTCACATGCAGAAACTAAATCTTTGTTTGTAGTGTAAAATTTTTTTGTATCAGAAAAAATATCCGCAAGATTCATAAATCCTACTCTCCTAAAGTCTTTACCTCTTTCATTGATTTTAGTCCTCTTTAATCAGTCGTAACGCCAAATAGCTGGAATATCTGTGCGTCTTTGATATGTTCGACGTGCAGAATATCCAGTCGTTGTCTTGTAATCCACCACCACTTCACGAAAGCCTGTGTATTCAATGCTTTTTTCCACAGTGCCATCAGAGCGAAGATAATAGTCTATTAGCGTTCGTTTTGCCCTGTTGTAAACATTAGACTCGTTAAAGCACGCCTTTCCGTTAATTCTAACAGGATGCTCCGAGTCTCCAAAATAATGAACATAGCCTTTTTCTGTATAAACCCTGTAATATTCAGTCTTCACGTTTTCCCCTGCTCGATAATTGAGGAAGAGCCGAGCTTCACTGCAAGGTTTTATTGGAATGTCGCTTTTTTCCATGCAAAGTTTTCTTGTTATCCCAAGTTCTTCATCACTAGAAATACTATTTATTAAAGTGCCTCTCTTGTTCAGAATAGAGATTTTAGATTTGATTTTACTGTTGACAAAGCCGTCGTCTTCGTTTTCGTGTTTGAAGTATATGTCTCCATCAAAAATAGAAACATTGAATTTTTTTTCTACATAATGTAATTTTGCGTGCATCATATTGCCACTGCTGTCGTATTCATAAGAAAAGTCTTTTTCCTCTCCTGTTTTACATTCAATAGTTCTGCTTTTCAGAACTTTTCCACTCTCATCATATTCAAAGAAGTATTCGTATGCGCTGTCATCTTTTGAGTTATTAACAGTCGTGTGAATTACGTTGCCCTTTTTGTCATATTCGTGCTCATAATAGATGTCGAGTATACCGGTCAAAAATGGTTCATATTTCTCAACGACCATTGCCGAGTCTTCGTTATATGGATTTAATCTGAGTCCAAGGGTACCGTTGTATTTTCCAGTCTTCTTGTGAATTATGTTCCCATTTTCGTCGTATTCGCTGACAGCCAAAACTACAACCCTTAAATCATCGCCATTATAACGCTTTAGCCCTACATCTCCGACTTTCACTTCTTTTTTCTCGCCAAGTTCAGCTTCTTTTTTTACGGCGGGAGCGCGATTTCCTTCTATAACAACCCAAAGAAAAATACCCAATATTAAAAATATCCCCACTCTCAATCTATACTTTTCAAACTTTTCTTTTATTTCGTCTTTGTTCATTTTTTTAGTCCCTATTTTTTCTTGTCAGTAAGCGGCCTCTGTGCGTTACTTGTTCACCCACCTTATATTTTCCAGATATTCGCACGGGAAGAGTTTTTCTTCGGTTTTACTCCATTCTTTTTCCCTCAAATCAAATGTTTTGGCGGAAAAACTCATGGTTTGAAAACAGCCGCGGTTGTCGTATGCCGCGGGAATATTGTCACAGAAAATGTCTTCCGCGGGCAAAGTGCCAAGTAGTGCAAAGAAGAAAGCAAACAAGCACAAGATGTTTTTCATAAATCCTACTCTCCTAAAGCCTTTACCTTACAAGTAAAAAGAAAGCTCGCCTTTAAAAAGACAGTAAAAGATGTAAAAAATATTTTTTAATACAAAAAAGCCAAAAGGTAAAAAGACAAGTGCAAGGACTATATTTCTAAAAACAGTCTTTTTGCCGTATTTACAAAGCACGATTAACGCCGTAATTACATCTAAAATAAGGAACCACGAGCAGACGATGTAAAATAATCGCTTGGTTTTGGAAAGTTCTCTGACCCTGCAAATTCCTGCCGAAAGATAAAGCGAAGTCAAGAAAAACGAGAGAACACCAGATGCTATTAAAAAAAATCACAATCAAAGTGCCATAAATCGACTGGGTAAGAGCGATTGGGAAAATAATTCCGCCAAGAATAAGTCCGCTCGACTGCAAAATGGTCTTAATTTGAAACACGTAAAACGGAATCAGGATGACTTTTGCAACAACCGTAGCGGCAAAGATTTGCGAAGGGTCTTCAATTGCCATGCAAACTGGTAAAACTGCAAGTGCGGCAATATAGAGGATAATCAATGCAATGAATCCAGCCAGCAGCAATTTGAAACTGTCCGTGCTGGTAATAAACGCCGCCATCAGCAAAAAAAGCAGGCTGGTTAAAACCAACGGCAGGAACATAAGGATTCCGATATTTTGCAATTTTTCAAAATTTATTTTTTTTGAGCGTGCTTTTTTTGTTGACTCAGGCAGCTCAAAGCTGTTTGAGTCTGAAACAACCGCTGGCTGCGTTTGCTTTGGCTGTGCCTGCTTTGACGCATTGACCGGCATTGCAGAAATAATCAGCGCAGAATACAAAATCCCCCAAATGCAAGGAAAGCCACGACCTAACCCCACGAGACAGGACGAGATAAGCTCAAACAGGTTTTGAGTGCTGGGTGTAAAAATGCTGATTAAACCGCTGCAATTATACAGGGAATAAATTATTCCACCAACGATGAAAAATGCCGTAATGTAAAAAATGCAAATGCTGAGTATTTTTGTGAATTTT
>CADCRJ010000259.1 GCA_902803735.1 uncultured Spirochaetaceae bacterium | reverse complement strand
GCGCAGGGTGTCGCTTTTGAAAAGTCCGTTCAAGAAGTTGAGGTACTGTGTGAAAAGGGAGCTGGTTATGTTTTCCCGAACCAAAACGTCGTATTCGTCCATTATGATTACAAACTGCTCTTTTTTTGCGGCAAACACTTTTAAGATACAATCAGCCACAGAATCATCTTCTGTAAATGTGATGTCTGGAAACTGCTGTGCAAACTCTTCTCGGATTGTGAGCGTGAGTTTTATAATCAATCGTTCTGGATTTAGTGCGTTTCGATATTCGCTATTTACGTCGATTTTGATGACGTTAAAGCGGTTCAAGTTGCTCTCGTAGCTTTCATCTTTTCTGATTTTGAGCGGCTCAAACAAAGAGCGGGAATCGCAGCCTTTGGAGTAATACGCACAAATCATATTGCCAGCAATCGTTTTGCCAAATCGGCGGGGACGCGAAACGCAAATATATTTGTTGTCGGTTTTTATGAACTTGTTCAAGACGCTAATCATCATCGTTTTGTCAACGAAGATTTCGCGCCTTGTTGTTGCTGTGTAATTGTCATTGCTTGGATTTAAGTAAATGCCCATATCTTGCCCCTTGCTTTAGTATAATGCAAAAGGCTTGTAAATACTACTATTTCTACCAATCGTCTGCGATGTCGTCCATTTCTATATGCTCACCCAAAGAAACATCGGATTTCGCGATTATCTTCTCTTGCGTTTGGATTGGTGCTTGAGTTTTCGGTGGTTCTGTGCTTTTGACGGTTTTGGCAGTCTTCGGCGTGAGAAGCTCTTCTGTTTTGTAATAAATCGCTTTTCTCTCGTCTGTCCAATAAGATTCGTCTACAAACACGTCGTCATACTTATGAAGATAATCAAGAGCAATCTTGCCATCATTGTCCTTCATGCAAATGTCCGCACCGTGCGAAACTAGGAATTCTGCTCCAGAAAGCAGACCTTCAACCTTTCTGAAGTCGTCCGCCAGAGCCATAAGCGGGGTCATGCCTTTGTTGTCCTGTGCGTTCACATCGGCTCCGTATGAGAGGAGTTTTTCGGCAAGAGGAATGTTTTCTGTGTCCGTCATGATTTCTGCGCAATAGTGCATCGCTGTTTCACCGTTTTCATTTTTTTCGTTCACATTGCAGCCAAGCTCAACGAATTTATCAAGCAGATACAGCGTCAGTTCTCGCTCCTCGTCTGATTCAGACCCATAATTAAGAAGCTCCATAATCAGAGTTTCGTTTTCGCACATGCCGTATTTGTACATAAAATGCCCTGGATTTGCACCGCTGTCCAAGAGAATTTTTGCAATCTCTTTTTTGTCTTTTGATGTGCCTACGAAAGCCCTTAATGCTTGCTGCACTGGCATGAAATCGAGCGGCTCATTCGTATTTTTGTCGATGCTGTCTATGAAAACCCCGTATGAAACAAGGCTTTCCACTGCTTCTCGCAGATTCTTGCTCAAGGCTTCTTTCAGCGGAATCAAATCCTTCTCGCCGTCAGAAGATTTTCCCCGCAGGTTCGGGTCTGCGTTCGCTTCAAGGAGCAGGAGAACGATTTTGCTAGAACGTTCGTTACGGTAAACATAATCAGATTTTACACGAACGCTGTAATAGTCCCCGCAAGCGATAATGAGCGGCGAAAGTCCTTCTCGCATCTCGTTCGGGTCTGCACCTTTTTTGAGCAACTTCTGCACTTTCTTTACATCTCGTCTATAAACCGCCTGCATAAGAGGCGTATATTCCTTGGTTTTCTCCTTTTCTTTTGAATACTTTCTTCCATTGAAATCACCCAAAATACCCCAAGAAACATAGCCCAAAACCAAGGCAAGAGCAATCAAGCCGATTTGTTTTGTTCCGGTCGAGAAAAAAGCAGCCGCAGCCGCAGCGATAGCACCCGCAAAACATATAACACCAACAACACTGATTGCAATTAGAATTACAAAGCCTATGATAAGAAGCTTAGCAAGTCCGTCCATTTTTTAACTCCTGTTTTTTAATTTTATTGTTTTTTCTACCCTACTTTGCAAGTTGCTCGGCTTGTTTTATGAGCGAAAGATAAACATGCTCTTTGTCGGTAAAATGCCATTCTTTCAAAACTCTTCATAAAAAATCCTTTTACAAAATAATATATTCAGCTCCAACATTCAACTTCTTCTTTGAAAGCGGAGAATCGATTCTGAGCGTGTCGCCGTCGGCTGAATACGGAAGCTCCAGATAATCCGAAAGGTCGTTGTAGCCCATAACGCCGCCACCGTCTTCAAATCCGCCTCCGTCGCTCTCGCTGAACTCCGTTACAAAAAGCAATATCGCATCTTCCGCGACCGCGTACTTTCCCTCCCACACACAGAAGTCGTTTTTGTAAAAGCAGAATCAGCGCGATAAAAGCGGCTTTTCTCAAAATGCTCATTCTTCCAAGATTATTCATCATAAACTCCTCGCTGTTATTCCATCTCGTCAGCGAATCTCTGGTGCGCTTCTATAATTGGATTCCAGTAGTCGCGGTACTGCGTCTCGTAGCCCGTGCCTTCTGGCGACAGACCGCATTTTATGAAATTCTGAATGTCAGAGTCTTTTATTTCGCTAAAACGCTTTTTCTCATAAACATAGAACTCAAAATAATTCTTAAATTGCTTATCGTCATAGGAATTTCCTCTATGCCATTCAAAATCATCGGTTTCGTAAAGCTCGCGTCGGGTAAAAAGCTCTGGATAATCGGCAGGAAAATGGTAAAACAGAGTTAACGCGCTTGTTTCTTTTGTATCAACAGTCAAATTATCGCTGAATTCCAGCGTGTAAATCTGGTTATAAATCTCGCTTTTCGGCGGATTTTGTACAGTGTACGAGCGAATTTGCGTGTTTGAAATATTGCTGATTTTGATTCGCTTGCCGCTCAAAATCTGATAGTTGAACGTCCACGTTTTTGAACCTTTTATTTTTGCCGTGCCGTTTTCGTAAAAATTCACCGTTGCCCAGTCGTCATACCAAGCCACCATTTTCCATTCTTTGGACATAAGATAACGCTTTACGTCCGCGCTGCCCCAATTTGAGCAGTCGAATCGTGGTTGCTCCTTCACCAGATACCCGCCGAAAACCCAGCCGTATTCAGGCTCCTCGCCTTTCCACTCGTAGCGCGGAATCAAAATCTCAACCCACGGAGCCGTGATTCCGTCAATCGTTTCTTCTTTTCCAATCGCCACGACTTTGACAGGAAGCCTGTGCGAGAGTCCGCAAAGGCGATTTGATTTGAGCGACGGCTTATCCCGAACGCGCAAGCCTTCCTGCGAATCCACATACATAGTGTCGATTACCCTGCCGTCTTGGTAAAATCGGGATTTGTCCGCGAAAGCAGAAGTTATCGCAAAAAGCAAAACCAACGCAAATAAAATGCTTTTTCTAAGATTCATCGCTTTCATAAAATCCCCCTAATAAAAACACCTGTTTTCTCATCTGCTCGCTGTAAAACCTGTCATCTGAAGAACATAGCCGTTTTTATCATAAGCGTATTCGTAAAAAATTTCACTACCAGCTGTTTTTTCAAAAATGAGGAAATGCCGACCGTTGACCGAATTGTACTCGCGGACAAGGAAATCGCCGTCAGTTCGTTCTTCACGCTTTATTTCACCGTCGGCAAAATATTCCGTCCAACATTCGCTCACTTTTCCAGCGTCTGAAACTTCCCGCCAATGAACGCATTTTCCACTCTCGTCGTATTCAAAAAATCGCTCGGCATCATCATATTTCGCATAAATCAGATTCCCGTTTTGGTCGTAGCTTCCGTCGCAATATTCTTCGCTCTTGTGCCAGATTTTGTCGTACCAGTTTGTTTCTACATACAATTCAAGCTGCTCGTCATTTTCTTCTACCGCATACAAAGAAGTCGGATTTGTTTCGTCATAAAAACGAGCTTCTTTGCCAGTCGCCGACTTCGCAAAAACCAGATGTCCCTTGGAGTTGTATTCATATTCAACTTCAAACGCAGGAAATGAGCTTATATAATCGTTGACTTTTTCCTCTTTTGAGCGAATGCACTGCCCTTTTTCGTCATATTCATAGCTGGTACTGATTCTTTCCAGCTCTTCTGTTTTTGATTCATCAGAAAAGCTTGGGCGAATTTCACTTTTTTTTCGGAGAATTACATTTTTTCCGTCAGAATCAAAGAATTCAATATTTTTTTCTTTGTAGTAATCATGGCTCACTTCGGTCAAAGCTGTTTTCTTCTTTTTGGTTTCGGCATCGTAAACGGTAGTCCAAATGAAACTATATCCCGCAACAATCCCAGTTTCCGTCTGCTTCAGCTCGTTTTCATTCTGCTCCCATTTGTCGCTTCGAATAATTTCGGAATTCATTTCTTTCCAGTAATAATTATCTTCAAAATGCTCGGTGTAATTTTTTTCAGGCTCTTTCAGGTTTGTGTAAGTGCGAGTTTCTGTTTTTTGGTCAAAGGAAATCTGCTCGGTCACTTCAACATTTTTAGAAACATTCTTGCCGTTCACTTTGAAAGTCCTGTTCAAAGTCATTCCAAGCTCGTATTCAGGCTTAACATCGCAAGAAATAAATTGTGTTCCGCCCAGCAAAATCAGCGCAAAAACTGAGCTTTTTCTAAAATTCTTCGTTTTCATAAAATCCCCGCCGTTATTTCATCGCGTCAGCTTTTTTCTGGTGTTCCGCCATAATCGGATTCCAATAGGACGCGAAGCGATTTTCGTCGTATCGGTCAACGTTTATGCCCGCCTTTATGTATTTCATCACAAGTTCTTCCGAAGGTCTGTAGTTTTCGTCGTAATAATACGTATCGTAGAGTCTAAATCCTCCCCAATAAGCACTAACGTACGCGCCTTTTGTCTGCAAAATTGAGCCGTCCCGAATCGTTTTGATTTCGTGGTAGGCGTTACCTTCAATAGGCTTTGGCGAGAACACAGACGCACCTGTATCACTTGAGTGCGCTTCTGCCCAACAAACATCATAGATGTAGTCTAACTTCACTGTTCGCGTTCGGCTTTCTCCTGTGACTTGATTTTTTGCGGACACAGAAAAACTCTTTGCACTCAACGCTTTCCACGTCCCGTACAAATTTTCTCCGCCGCCAAAACTGCTGTCGTAGCCTGGGTCTACTGGCGACGGGTGAAACTCATAGAAAGTGCCGTCTTTGTAAAAGTGCATAAAACCAATCGCCTCGCCGTGTTTGTCATAAAAAGCCCACGACATAAAACCTGATAGATAATCGGCAAGCTCTCCCGCGTTTTTTGGCTCAACAAAATCAGGGCATTTCTCCTCCAGATACCCGCCGAACACCCAGCCAAACTCAGGCTCTTCGCCTTTCCACTCGTAGCGCGGAATCAG
>CADCRJ010000258.1 GCA_902803735.1 uncultured Spirochaetaceae bacterium | reverse complement strand
TCAGGACGAAGTTTATCAGGCTGATTTGGATATGGTGGAGACTGTTACAAAAACAGCTCAAAAAGAAGTGTTGCGTTACAGACAGGCTATGCATACAGGGTTTGACTTGGTGCGAAAAAATAAGCTGCTCACGAATGCCGTTATAAAACGGATTCAACAGGAGTTAGAAGAAAATACGGCTGGTTTTCGCGCTGTTACCGGCACAGAACTTAAAAACAACAGCAATGAAACCGTTTACACTCCACCGCAGACAAAAGATGAAATTGAACGCTTCATGAGCAATCTGGAACGATTTATCAATGATAAAAATATCTGCGAACTTGATCCGCTTATAAAACTTCCGATTATTCATCATCAGTTTGAAAGTATTCATCCCTTTTATGACGGAAACGGAAGAACAGGACGAATTATAAATATTCTTTATCTTGTGGCAAATGACCTTTTGGACTTGCCGATTCTCTATTTAAGTCGTTACATCAATCACAACAAGGCAGATTACTACCGATTGATACAGCGCGTCAGGGATAACTCTCCCGATAATGAATGCGATTGGGAAAATTGGATTGTATTTATGCTTAAAGGAATTGAAGTTACTGCAAACGAAACGGTAATTCTGATTCATGAAATAAAAAAACTTATGCAAGATTATAAGATGAAAATCCGCCCCTTGTTTGGAACAAAATACAATCATGAGCTTTTGAACAATCTGTTTCGCCATCCTTATACAAAAATTGAATATATCATGCGGGATTTGGAAGTCTCTCGCTTGACAGCAACTAAGTATTTGGAGGAAATCGTTTCTGCGGGGCTTGCAGAGAAAGTTAAGATAGGAAAAAGTAACTATTATATAAATCAGCAACTTGTTGAGTTGTTCATTAATCAGGCTGATTTGCATAAGAAACATGTATAAAAATTCAGAAATTCTATACATGAAAAAATAACATGTATAAAAATTTGTTTTTTTTATACATGTTATCAGACTTATGTTAAAAAATTGTCAGTTTTTTAACATTGCATTGTTAAATTGTCGCATCACTGATATGACAATTCTATTTTGCGGTATGGAGAATTGTGTTTGAAATCAGCTTATTTTCGTGAAGGCCGTCATTATTCTCTTGCTCAATTGGAATTTCTCTTTTCTAGTGATAAGGAGAAGACAAAGAAAAATATCGGCACTCTAAAAAGATACAATCTTCTTAAAACTGTCCGCAAGGATAAGCCGGAGTATTCAGAACTTTCTGACCAGGATTCTGTTATTGGCGAAATACCAGATGACTCGTCAGATTTTTCTTATGTTTTTTCTTTTGTAGGTGTAATCCTTTTGGATGACTTGATTTTATTCTGCTATCCAAAATACATCGACAATGATAAAGCGCCTTTTGAAAAGCTGAAGACTATAATCAAGGTAATTGAAAAATATAATCAGAAAGAGCAGTTGGTTCATCTTTATAATGGAGAAGATGAATGCAAGCAGTTCAATCGTCTGGCTATTTCCCTTCATATTCTGAAAGACTATTTTGAAAACGGCTTGTATTCAAATCAGCAAGAGCTTATCGAACTTAACGGTGAAGGGGAAATCCTTTGGGATAAGACAATCAATGAAACTTTCGCTTTCATTAAAAACAATACTCCTTATTATCTTGATGTTTACACTCAGGACAACACGCAAAATGATTTTGACTTTATCCGCCGTCTTCATGCTGCAATAGTTTCACAATGCTCCCGGGATTTGAATCACGACAAGCTTTTGGATTTGTTCGGTTTGTCAGAAGCAGAGTTGACGGACGAGACTGTAGAAGATTTTGGCGATGTTGATTACATAAGGTATCGACTTGAAAAGGAGATTAAAAATCAGTTTGTAACCCACAAGCAGAATCTTTTAAAAACGCTTTACACTTACATTTCGGAACAATCTTCTAATCAAAGTGATGCTTCTTTCAGCCTTTATGGAACAAATGCCTTTAATCTTGTGTGGGAAACTGCCTGCGGAGAGATGTTTGAGAACATGAAATCAGAGCCATTGAAAAACCTTGCAGAACGCAAAC
>CADCRJ010000257.1 GCA_902803735.1 uncultured Spirochaetaceae bacterium | reverse complement strand
GCTTTGCACTTTTGTTTATGGCGCTTGGGCTTTTAAAAGCTTCGATGAATCTTAAACCTGAGTCAGTTGCCTTTCTCAAAAACTTGCAGGAGCTTGGTGGAGTGGGGCTTTTGCTTGGGGTTTTGATTGGAATCTTCTTTACAGCCTTGATACATTCTTCATCAGCTACAACGGCGATAGTCTTAACAATGTCCGCGAACGGTTCTCTTCCTTGGAAATTGGGAGCGGCTATGGTTCTTGGAAGTAACATCGGTTCTACTGTTGATGCTGTAATGTCGTCTTTTGGTGCAAGCGTAAATGCAAAAAGAACGGCTGCGGTTCATGTCGCTTTCAATGTTGCTGGAACTCTTCTAGCTTTAATCTTCCTTAATCCGTTCCTTAAGCTGATAGATAATATTGTTCCTGGCTCTCCTGCAGAAAATATCACGACACACATTGCAATGCTTCATACTGTTTTCAATATTTCTGCGACCATTTTGTTTATTCCCTTTGTAAAACAGATTGCGAACCTTGCAGAAAAGTTCATCCCCGAAAGTCAGAAAGAAAAAGACGCACATTACAAAATGCCTGTCATACTTCCTTCAAATCATATCAGTTCAGATTTGTACAGCTTTCAGATTCAAAAAGAAGTTACAAAGATGTCTGCTCGTGTAATGGAAATGATGGATTGTCTTGGAGAGAGTCTTAATCAAAAATCAGATAAACTTGAGATGCTTAGTGAGCAGGTCAATCAGCAAGAAGAATATGTTGATGAGATGAATAATGAGATTAGTTACTTTCTGCAAAAATGTTCACGGCTTCCGACTGCGAATCATAATGACAGGAATAATTTTGCTCACATGATTTCAATTGTCCAGAATCTTGAGGATTTGAGCGATGAATGTTGCTCGATGATGCATACAGTCTGTAAATTCAAAAAAGGAGCGGAGACGCAGGCGTTTGAAAATCAAAGCAAAGAATTGGTTTCATATTTTGACACGGTTCATGTTTTTTATGAGCAGGCCTGTACTTATATAGCATTGGGCTTGTCAGAAATTGATAAAGTTCGACTTTCGGAAGTTGAGGATCAGATTGATAAGTCAAAAAAGCTGCTTAAAAAGGCAAGCCGAAAAAGAATTGAAAATGGAAGCAATGTAAAAGTCGAACTTAATTATATGGACATTGTCCGAAAAATTGAGAAGGCCGGCGACTGTGTTTTCGGTGTGATTCAGGCAATTCAACCGAATTTAACTGACTCAGTTCTTGTTGATGTGGCAGAACAAAATCTGATAAGCGCGCAGAATGTGATTATAAATACAAAGACTAGAAAGGTGTTTGTTTCGGGAATTGAGGTTCTGCTGGCTGTAAAAGAATATGACCTGCTGCTGCTGCTTATGGAGAACAAAGGAGATGTTGTCACAAGAGAACAGATTCTTGAATCAGTATGGAATTATGATAAAGAAATCAAAAGTCGTACTTTGGATGTTCACATCAGACTTCTCAGACAGAAACTGAAAAATCAAAAGTTGATTGAGACAGTTCGAGGAATTGGATACAGGATAAATTAAAAAATTACGCTTTGGTCGGATTTTCGGTGAAAATGCAGTTTTTGCTGATATTTAGAAATTGAAAAAAAGTTTTTGCTGGAACTATTGTTTTTTTTCTCCTTTTTTGCAACAATTTTGGCCTAAGGAGATAATATGAAAAGAATTAAAAAAATAGGTATTCTTCTTGGTCTTTCTTCGATTTGTTCTATCGCAATTTTTGCAGGATCATCGAAAAAAATTAAAATCAATGAAAATGGTGCTAAAGTTCCATTTACAGTTCTTGGAAAAACAAAGGACAATGTTGAAATCAGAAAGGGCGGCTTTGGTTCTGATGCCAGTGCTTTCCCTGGAGACAATTCTAAGTTCTATCTTGTTACTGACCGCGGTCCAAACATTGACTACACAGGTCCAGACGGAAAGGGAAAAATGTTCCCGGTTCCGGGCTTCAATCCTGAAATTGGTCTATTTCAGTTTACAAAAAAAGGTGAAGTTAAGCTTATAAAAACAATTAGCCTGAAAAATCCAGAAGGCAAAAAACTTACAGGTCTTCCAAATCCAAAAGGAATGGGTGCAACAGGCGAGCTTGGCTACGATCTTGACAATAACATTCTTGGTACTGATGAATATGG
Organism: uncultured Spirochaetaceae bacterium; assembly: GCA_902803735.1. Lineage (GTDB taxonomy): Bacteria > Spirochaetota > Spirochaetia > Treponematales > Treponemataceae > Treponema_D. The sequence continues at coordinate 1,414 of CADCRJ010000257.1, read as the reverse complement.
TATTGACATCGAAGGTCTTGCCGCAATGAGCGATGGAACTTTCTGGGTCTCAGATGAATATGGTCCTCATATCGTTCATTTTTCAAAAGATGGAGTAGAACTTGAAAGAATCAGTCCTTTCGGCATGACAACAAACGGAAGAAAAATTCCTGCAGTTTATGCTAAACGCCGTGCAAACAGAGGTATGGAAGGTCTTACAAAAACTCCTGATGAAAAATATCTTGTCGGAATCATGCAGTCTACAATGTTCAATCCAAGCACAAAAGATATTGTAAACAAAAGAGTTGTCCGCATCCTTAAATTTGAGATTGCAACAGGAAAAACCTGGACATACCTTTATCAGCAGAATGAAGAAACAGATTCTTGCTGTGGAATTGATGCTCTTTCAAATGATGAGTTTATCGTTATTGAGCGCGACAGTAAGTTCCCGACTCAGGAAGAAGCTCACAAGTATATCAATAAAATCAGTCTTAAGGACGCAACTGATGTTACCGGAGACTTTGAGTCAGAAAACGGACTTCTGATAGACGGAAAAACTCTTGAGCAGTGCACTCAGCAGGAATTGATTGATGCTGGAATCGTATTTGCAAAAAAAGAAACCATTACAGATTTGGTAAAAGACAGAGGATACAAACACGAAAAACTTGAAAGTGTCTGGGTTTTGGACAAAGACACATTCTGTGTTGCCAATGACAATGATTTTGCCCTTATTGTAAAAGACAACAAACTTTTGCAGAAAATTCTTGGCGGCGATACTACTCCTGAGGATAATGTCGTTTATCCTGTAAAATTCTAAAAAACATTTCTAGCAGGAACTGTTGCTTTTCTCTAGGGCAACAGTTCCTTTGTTTTTAGGCTCTTTTTGTTTTCGTACATTTCTTTGTCGGCACGCTCGAAGATGTCTGAAACAAAGTTGTCTGTTTCTGATTTGTATTCAGCCATCCCTGTGGCCAATATTACGCCTGAATCTTTCTTTTTGTTCTCAAGAATCTGACCACGTAATTTTTCCATGAGTTCATATCGCTGTGAGTAATCGTTTCCGCGGAGAAAAACTACGAATTCATCTCCTCCAACCCTGAATATCGGGCTGTGAACGAAAATATCACACAAAAGGCGCGATGAAGCCTTTATATACTCGTCTCCTGCAGAATGCCCCAAAGTGTCATTTATCCTCTTGAGATTATTTGAGTCACAGACGACAAGTGCAAAAGTCAAAAAGTCAAAGCCATTGTCAATATTTCCTTGTAAAGTCTCCTCAAGTTCCTTGTAGGCAGTCTTATTTTTAACACCAGTGAGTTCATCTCGTCTTGCAAGTTCTCTCTCTGTTCTCAGCTCCTTTCTATGCTGATTTTCCTTTTGAATCTCGTCATCCACATTTTCAATAACTATAATAAAATGAGTTCCGTCACTGCTT
>CADCRJ010000256.1 GCA_902803735.1 uncultured Spirochaetaceae bacterium | reverse complement strand
CCTGCTACGAATATAATGGCAGAACCGACTATTATGCCTATGAGTTTTGTCCTGATTTTCATATTGCTCTTTGCGTGAATGTCAAATCTGTCAAGTTCTTTTTTAGCCATAAAAAATCTCCTCAAAAAACTTTCGCCGTTACGTGGTATTAGATCTGTTCGATAACGGATATATGTTTCTTCTATATAGTAGATAATATCGGCATATTGGAGCAATTTCCGATAAAAAAATGTTAGAATTGCTTACAGGGATTTATTGATTTTTAGCCAAGGCCAAAAAGAAGGGTCTTCTTGACCAACTCGCCAAAATGCAATCCTCTTTATGTTCTTGTTTTTGTACATACGGCAACGTTCAACTAGGGAATATGTGTCATCGAAGTATCCCGTTACTTGTATTGTTGCAGGAAAAGAAAAGTGCGGAATTCCATTTGTTCGTTCTATGTTCTGAACGTTGTTCTCTCCCAAGATTCTAGTGATACTAGGATAAATCCATGCACTACCATAAGATTCGTTTTGCCACGAGCGTCCGTAAAACGGCAGACCCATTACAATTTTCTTGTTCGGAAGTATTTCTGTGCAGTAGTCTGCGACGCGGGAGCACCAGTCCATACCTGCGACTGGTCCTGGCTTGCTTCCGCTCCAGTGTTCGTCATACGCCATTATAATAATTCGGTCAACAATTGGTGCTATTTGCGTGTAGTCGTAGATAATGTCCCTGCTCATGCGTGCTGGAAGTGCGACCGTGAGCCATTTTTCGTCTCCAATTCTCTTCCTTATAGCAGAAAGAAAAAGCCTGAAATTCTTTGCGTCGCGTGCACCTACGTTTTCGTAATCGACTTGGATTCCGTCATAATTCTTTGCAGCCTGAGCGATTGAACGTAGAATCCTTTCACGTTCAGATGAGTTTGGATCTATAGTAAAATGAGTGAGTGCTCGTCCTGTGCATGTTATTACAAGATGTACGCGTCCCTTATAATTCTTGAACGGTACGTAGCGTGGTACTTCAAGCTCTCCGTAGCTGTTGACCTCAGCACTAAAATAGCACAGGTCTGTGATTGGCATTTTTGGCGAGAATTGACTTTCTCTCCCGCTAAGCACATAGCCCCAGACTTCTCTGAAATCCACGGGCGAGCCTTCAATAGAAGGTTGTTTATAAGGCTCTTTTTTGAGCTCTGGAGCCTTTGCGGCGTCTACAGCCTCTTCATCGGTCTCATCAGCAGGAGACTGTACGGGGATTGCCTCTTCGTCCTGCTGCTGTTCTGGATGAGGCGTGTCATCTTCTTGTGTACTAGCACAACTGCTTAACAGCAGAGCAGAACTGAGAGAAAAAACTAAAATAGAATAGAACAATTTTGAAGCACAAATTTTCATTTTCCCATTATCGGCAAAAAATAGGCTGATTTTGAATTTAAATGCCAGAAATAAAAATGCTTTTTATGAATTTTTACAGAAAAATCCTAAAATTTAGGTCTGTTTAATGCAATAAAAGGTTATTTTTTAATTTTTCTGTTTTTTTTTGATGACAAACTTATAAGTCTGTGTTATAAATCTTTATGGTAAAAATGCTCTTGAAGTTACGAGCAGTCTTTGTTTTGAGGAATTTTATGTCATTCTATTCGTTAAAAAATCATTTGACATTAAAAAAAGAGATGATATACTGAAAAAGTGCGTTAACGATTACGCACTAGCTTTCCTTTTTTAGGTTAGGGGCAAGCAAAATTTGGAGGAGATAACCCATGAAAAGATTTTTATCTGTTTTTGTAGCACTTGCATTGACATGTACATTGTTCTCATGCAATGACAAAAAATCGTCAGCTGCAGCTAAAAAGGTTGTTGGTGTTGCGATGCCAACTCAGTCATCAGAACGCTGGATTAACGACGGCGCAAACATGAAAAAACAGCTTGAGGCTAAAGGCTATGAAGTTGATTTGCAGTACGCAGAAGATGACGTTCAGATGCAGGTTTCTCAGATTGAGAACCTCATTGCAAAAGACGTTAACTGTCTCGTTGTTGCAGCTATTGACTCAACAGCTCTTGTAAACGTTCTTGCTCAGGCAAAGTCAAAAGGTATTCCTGTTATTGCTTATGACCGTCTTCTTATGGATACGGATGCAGTTTCTTACTACGCTACATTCGATAACAAGGGTGTAGGTACAGCAATTGCTAAATATATTGAAGAGAAAAAACAGCTCAAAACTGCTAAAGATGAGGGCCGCTCTTACACAATCGAGTTCTTCATGGGTTCACCAGATGATAACAACGCATTGTTCCTTTACAATGGTGTAATCGAAGTTCTCGGACAGTACCTCGACAACGGTGTTCTTAAATGCAAGACTGGTCGTACATCATTCGACAAAACTTGTATCCTCCGCTGGTCACAGGAAACTGCTCAGCAGTGGGCAGAGAACTACCTCTCAGGATTCTATGCTAACGAGAACCTTGACATTGCTTGTTCAGCATTCGACGGATTTGCTTATGGTATCAAAGCTGCTCTTGAAGGTGCTGGATATACAGCTGCTAACTGGCCAGTTATCACAGGTCAGGATGCTGAGCTTATGGCAACAAAGAACATCATCGCAGGAACACAGACAATGTCTATCTACAAAGACACACGTCTTCTTGCTTCAAAATGTGTAACAATGGTTGAGGCTGTTCTTGAGGGTGCAACACCAGAGATTAATGATACAACTCAGTACAACAACGGTAAACTTGTTGTTCCTTCATACCTCTGTACTCCAGTTGCAGTAGATCAGGGTAACTACCAGTCAATCATCGTTGACGGTGGATACTATACAAAAGAACAGCTTGGACTTTAGTTCAATGTAGTAGGGTATTCTTGTTCGTGCAGAAGAATATTCTACGATGAATAAAGATCCCGGTGCCGAACGAAAGCTTTTTAATAAAGAGTTCGTCACCGGGATTTTTTTACCTCGAAAACAGGATGTAATGTTAATGGATGATATTATTCTGGAAATGGATCACATTACCAAGGAATTTCCTGGTGTAAAAGCTCTTGACGATGTAACGGTCAAGGTTGCCCGCGGGGAAATCCATGCGCTTTGCGGTGAGAACGGAGCCGGTAAATCAACTCTGATGAACGTTCTTTCTGGCAGCTATCCATTTGGTACTTATACTGGCGATATTATTTACAATGGTGAAGTTTGCAAATTCCATTCGCTGAAGGATAGTGAACAAAAAGGTATTGTTATTATCCATCAGGAACTTGCGCTTAGCCCATATCTTTCTGTTGCTGAAAATATTTTTATGGGCAACGAGCAGTTGTCAATGAAGGGTGTTATTGACTGGGATAAAACCCGTTCTCGCGCAGTTGAAATGCTCAAAAAAGTGGGACTTGAGCATGAGAACATCAATGCGCCTGTTAATTCACTCGGTGTTGGTAAACAACAGCTTATTGAGATTGCAAAGGCTCTTGCTAAAAAAGTAAATCTTCTTATTCTTGACGAGCCTACCGCTTCTTTGAACGACGAAGAAAGTGCGCATTTGCTTCAAATTTTGCTTGATTTGAAGAAACAGGGAATCACATGTATTATGATTTCCCATAAATTGAATGAAATTAGCTATATTGCGGATAAAATTACGGTAATTCGAGACGGAAAATCAATTGAGACTCTTACAAAGGGTGTCGATGATTTCTCTGAGGAAAGAATCATAAAAGGCATGGTTGGACGTGAGATGACCAACCGCTATCCACCACGTAAGGATTGCCCTATTGGCGATGTCATTATGGAAGTGTGTGACTGGAACGTTTACCATCCAGATGATCCTGACCGTCATTTCATCAAAAACGTAAACTTCAATGTTCGTGCTGGTGAGGTTGTTGGTCTTGCAGGTCTTATGGGTGCTGGACGTACAGAGCTTGCCATGAGTATTTTCGGCAAATCTTGGGGACAGAAGATTTCTGGAACCATCAAAATGCACGGAAAGCCGGTAAAAATCAATAACGTTCGGGATGCTATCAATGCTCGCATTGCATATACGTCTGAGGACAGAAAAAACTATGGCTTGGTATTGATTGACGATATTAAGCACAATATGACTATGGCAGCATTGCGCAATTTCTTCTCTAAGAAAGGTGTTGTAGACAGCAATGAGGAAATTGTTAAGTCCGAGGAATATAGAAAGCGAATTAATGTAAAAACACCTTCTATTAACCAGAAAGTAGGAAATCTTTCGGGTGGAAACCAGCAGAAAGTTGTTCTTGCAAAATGGATGCTCTCTCAGCCGGATGTTCTTATTCTTGATGAGCCTACACGTGGTATCGATGTTGGTGCTAAGTACGAGATTTACTGTGTCATCAATGAGCTTGCCAAGAGTGGTAAAGCCGTAATTGTTATTTCTTCTGAAATGCCTGAAGTTCTTGGAACTTGTGACCGTATCTACGTCATTAATGAAGGTGAAATTGCAGGTGAGCTTTCTGCAAAAGAAGCTTCACAGGAAAGCATTATGAAGTGCATTATGGCACATAATAATTCAAAAGGAGACTTAAATGGAACTAAATAAACCGCTTCAAAGAAAACTTGAAAATATAGACGTGAAGCAATATGGAATGGTTATTGCGCTTATCGTAATTTTCTTCCTGTTCTTGGTTGCGACAGGTGGAAAGAACGCATCTCCTACAAACATTAACAACCTTATCATGCAGAATGGTTACGTTGTTATTCTTGCTGTTGGTATGCTCCTATGTGTACTTACTGGTAACGTTGACTTGGGCGTTGGTTCTGTTGTTGCTCTTTGTGGTGCTTGTTCGGCGATTCTTGTAGTTGACTTGCATATGCCAGTATTCCTTGCATTCTTGGTTGCTCTTCTTGTTGGTACGTTGACTGGTGCGTTCGTTGGTTTCTTTATCGCTAAGATGCATATTCCGCCGTTTGTCGTTACACTTGCGTCTATGCTTATGGGTCGCGGTCTTACATATACAATGCTTAAGGCTCAGACTAAGGGACCTACTCCAGCTCTTTACAATTTGATTGGTGTAGGATTCTTGCCAACTATCAATATTCCGTTTGGTCATGTTGGTCCAAACAGAGTTCCTGGTCATCTTGACCTTGTTTCAATCGCAATCGCAATCCTTGCAAGCGTTCTTATTATCCTTGCTGAGATAAAGAGCTATAAAACAAAGAAAAAGTATGACTTTGCATTGAATCCTATGTGGCAGATTGCAATCAAGGAAGCAATCATTCTTTTCATCCTTTGGTTCCTTATTTACAAACTTGCTCGTAACAACGGTATTCCAAACGTACTTGTTCTCATGGTAGTGCTTGTTGGTATTTATCACTTCATCACAAGCCGTACTGTAGCAGGTCGTCAGATTTACGCTCTTGGTGGTAACGAGAAGGCTGCACGCCTTTCTGGTATCAATACACGCAAAGTATTCTTCTGGGTTTACTTGAACATGGGATTCCTTGCTGCTGTTGCTGGTATCGTTCTTTCTGCTCGTAACGGTTCTGCTACACCAAAAGCTGGTGACGGATTCGAGCTTGATGCTATCGCTTCCTGCTATATCGGTGGTGCTGCGGCAGCCGGTGGTGTTGGTACTATAATCGGTGCTGTTGTCGGTGCGTTCGTAATGGGTATTCTTAACAATGGTATGTCTTTGATTGGATGGTCAACAGATATTCAGAAAGTTGTTAAAGGTGCTGTTTTGCTTGGCGCTGTAGTATTCGATATCATTTCTAAGAGAAAGAAGGGTTAATAAGACCTGATTCTTGTTTTGTCGGAGTCTGCTGTTTTATGCGGACTCCGATTTTTTTTTTAATTTTTTTCTTCTATGCTACTAGACTAAAATCGTAATATTTTATATAGTATACATCGTTCTAAACAAATGGTTCCTTAGCTCAGTCGGTAGAGCAACGGACTGTTAATCCGTGTGTCGCTGGTTCAAGCCCAGCAGGAGCCGAAATCGGTCTGGCAAGTGCCAGACCGATTTTTTTTTGCTTTAAATCTTCTTGTATTAGGCATTTTTGTTCTTACTTAGTTTTAGCCTGTCGTTTTTAATGCCTCTGGAGAAATTTTATGAAAAAAGTTTTTTTTGTAATGTTTACACTTGTTAGTGCAATGGGATTTTTCATAGGATGTGGCGAAGGGAAGGTAAATCCTGTGAATAAGGATAAGCCCCTTGTTTTTTTTAACAGACAGCCATCTGATCCAAAGACGGGTGTCGTTGACATGAAAACTATGAGCTGGAACGACAATACCTATTATGTCGGTTTTGATGCTATTAGAGGTGGATTCGTTCAGGGGCAATATATAGTGGATTATTTGCATGACGCGGATCCTGATACAATAGATAGAAATGGTGACGGAATTATTGGCTACGTGCTTTGCATAGGTGACGAGGCTCATAATGATTCTATGGCACGTACGGAAGGTGTCCGCAAAGCGCTTGGAACGTGGTCCGGTTCTACTGCTGTAGGTAATGTTTGTGAAGGCTCAATACGAATTGGCGAGAAAATGTTTACAGTCGTTGAGCTTGAAAGCAAGGCGATGACGGGAAAAGATGGCTCTACTTGGAGCGATTCTATGGCAAAGGATACGATGGGGACTTGGGCTGTGAAGTTTGGTTCCCAGCTTGATATGGTTATTTCAAACAACGATGGTATGGCGATGGGATGCCTTGCTTCCCCTCATTATCCTGCTGGCGTTCCTATTTTTGGCTTTGACGCTAACTCTGACGCAGTTGAGGCTGTCGGTAAAGGCAAGCTGACAGGGACAGTCTCTCAGAATGTGGAAGCACAGGCTGCCGCAACTTTGCAGGTTATACGTAATATACTGGACGGGGTTTCTGGTCTTGATGCTGTAAAAGATGGTATTTCTCGACCAGACCGCTACGGGAACAAAATTTCAGCTGCCATTGATTATTATCCTGATACTAGGGCTCTGCTTGCTCGTAATTCATTTGTCAACATTGAAAACTGGGAGCATTACAGGACTGATAGCCGAGATGATGGTGTCAAACAGGTAAATGCTCCT
>CADCRJ010000255.1 GCA_902803735.1 uncultured Spirochaetaceae bacterium | reverse complement strand
TGCCAGCGGTGCGAACATTGCCCACATCTCGCCGTCGCACCACTTTCCAACAGGGCGTACAACGACAATAAGCCGCCGTTACGAGCTATTGAGCTGGGCAAGCACAAAAGACAACAGATATATTATAGAAGATGATTACGACGCGGAATTTCGTCTTAACGGGCGGACAATTCCGACACTCCGAAGCATAGACACAATCGACCGTGTTATCTACTTGAACACTTTTACAAAAACATTGTCACCAGCCCTACGTATAAGCTACATGGTGCTTCCACTGCCGCTTTTGGAGCGTTTCAAGAAAAAGCTCGGATTTTACGCGAATACAGTACCAACAATGCACCAGCACACGCTCGCTCTCTTTATGAAAGAAGGGCATTTTGAAAGCCACATAAGCAGGGTTCGCCGACACTACAGAGAATGCAGGGATGCAGCACTCGCAGAGCTTAAGAATTTTTCAGCACTCTCGGCAGCAACGGTACTTGAAGCTGACGCAGGGGTTTATTTTCTGCTGCGACTACAGACTCAAAAAAGCGATGCAAGCCTAAAACTTGCGGCAGCAGAAGAGGAACTGGAACTTTCGTTTCTGTCTGATTTTTTTGCCAACCCGCCAAAAGAAAGCGAGACCTCAGATAACCACACAATAATCGTTGATTATGCATCTCTATCAGAAGAGCGACTAAAAGAAGCTTTCGCTCGTTTGGAGCGGATTCTAGAGCGATAAATCACGAGACAACATAAAAAAAGCGGCAGAATGCAAGATTCTACCGCTCCTTTTCTGCTTTTACGCCAATTACCAGCATAAAAGCCGTTTTTGAAGCCTGCGAATACCAACATCGAGCAAAAGCCCTACGATACCGACAGTCAGTATACCAACGAACATTTTTGCTGGCTGTGCAAGCTCTCTCGCATATTCAATCATGTGCCCGATACCTTTTGTAGCAGCAAGCATTTCTGCAGCGACAACGCTTTTCCAAGCATTTCCAATACCGAGCCTGATTCCTGTAAAAAGAGAAGGCAAAGCGGCTGGCATTATAACCCTGAACAGCACGGTCGCACGGTCTTTCTCTAGGATGCGGGCAACCTCTATCAACTTGGAATCAGCAGCTTCTATACCAGCTTGAGTATTGAGAAGAACACTCCAGAATGTACCAATGGCAATTACAATTACTTTTGAAGTCTCGCCTATTCCGAACCATAGAATCATAAGCGGAACAAGTCCTATTGTCGGTATAGGCCTAAGAATGCCAAACAATACAGAAAGTGCCTTGCTCACTTTTGAGAATAAACCTGTCAATATTCCCAAAACAAGCCCCGCAAGGGTTCCGTATAAAAATCCTAGCAAAACCCTTACAACGCTGGCGGAAAAGTCCTTTGCGAACTTACCTGAGAGCAAAAGCGACCAGAATGCTTTCACAATCTTTACTGGTGTCGGTAAAATTACAGCATTCAAAATTCCCGCATCTCCAAGTAATTCCCAGACAAGCAGGAACAAAACAGGAGTTATGACAAAAATCAGGCGTTCTACTATTCTGTCCGACGAACTTTTTGCTCGGTTTGAAGAAATTGCAACAGCCATATCATCACTCCGCCGCCTTTATAAAACGAGTATCTGCAAAAGAACGGGCATCCAGTTTTTCAGATATAGTTCCCTGATTGTAAAGATAATTGACGGTATCCTGAAGGCTGTCCAAAGTCTCATCGGAGAGATTGAACGTAAATTCACGGGTCTTGTAATACAAGTCCTCATACTCAACCTTATTACCTTCTTCTGCAGCCGCAGATTCCATAGTCTCGCTATAATGGGACTCAATCCATTTGTTGGCTTTTTTGACTGCCCGCAAGAACTTTGTGGCAAAATCAGGATTTTCATCCAAAAATTTGCCGTTCGCTGCAATATAAGTATGAATCGTGTCATAGCCAGTAGCATCAAGCACCTGATAAGCACCTGTTTTCTCTATGATATTCTGTGTGTAAGGAACAGCCGTAACGGCAGCATCCAGACTGTTTGCAACAAAGGCTGCAAGCTGGTCACGACTTTTCATGTAAAGAATATCAACAGAATCAGCAGGAATATTCTCTTTTTCGAGATATTTCAGCAAAAGCTTGTTCTGAACACTAGCACCCATAACAGCAACTTTTTTACCACGCAAATCCTGAACGGAATGAATGCCTGAATTTTTTGCGGCAACAAGACCGTAGCCTGTAGTTGAAGTGAACAAGCTAGAAATAACACGAACATCAAGACCGTTTGCACGTGCCTGCACGATAGGCATATCGCCAAGAGCAGCAAAATCAATCTCTCCGCCAGCCATCGCTTCCATAGCGGCAGCTCCGCCGTTCATACGATGATTGAATTCAAATTCCACGCTGTCGCCAAATTCTTCCTTAAAGAAGCCCTGTCTGTCCGCAATAAAGATTGGGTAATAAGTGACATAACCTATATAGCGTATTTTTTTTGCAGAATTAAGCGGCTGCTTGTCCTTTTTAGTGCACGACATAAGCATTCCTGCTGCAAAAACGAGAAAGACTAATCCAAAAATCTTTGTAAGTTTTACTTTATATTTCATATCAGCTCCCAAAAAACACCAGAATACTTATGCACGGAACTCTTCTTTTACAATGTGGTCCATGTGATACAAATATGGATGCTCTGCTTTTTCTTGTGCGTGCTCATCTTTATAAGTTGCAGACGCATAAGAATCAACATCAAAAAGCCAAACCGTAGAAAGGTCTGCATCCTCGCCAAATTCAGCAAGTACAGACTCATATTCTTTTGTGAACTCCCGCCCAGCGACCAAAGCTTGATACGGCGTTAGATACAAGTGAAACTTTCGTCCATCTTTTGCCACAATTACGAGAGATACTTTTTTGCTGAACCAAAGGCTGTATACAAGATTTTTTTGCAACTGCGATTTTTCAAGTAACTGGTGCACCGCAATGCGACCGTCTTCGCGGACAGAAATTTTATGCGGAACTTGAGAATATGGATTACCGTTCTTGCC
>CADCRJ010000254.1 GCA_902803735.1 uncultured Spirochaetaceae bacterium | reverse complement strand
GAAGAGGGTGTCACATCGGGTTGTGTAGACTGTGAGCTTCTGGTCAGTTGGCTTTCCGTCCTTGTCTGCAACGGTGAAGTTTACTTCGGCTCCTTCTGATCGGCCAATCCAGTTACGCTGCATTGCCTTAACGCTCTCAGGCCAGTCCAAGCCGTCCAAATCTTCAAGGAGGCGGTCTGCGTAAGCTGTGATTTTCAAAATCCACTGGCGGATTACCTTGTGGGTAACCTGAGCGCCACATCGGTCACAGTGACCTTCCTTTACTTCCTCGTTTGCCAGTCCCGTAAGACAGCTTGGACACCAGTTGATTGGAGTCTCTGCCTCGTAAGCGAGTCCTCTTTTGAAGAGCTGGAGGAAAATCCACTGAGTCCACTTGTAGTAATCCGGAGTACATGTGCGGATTTCGCGGTCCCAGTCATAAGAGAAACCGAGGGCTTTAATCTGCTGAGTAAAGTGCTCGATGTTTGCGTTTGTTGTAGTTGCAGGGTGTGTTCCTGTTTTGATTGCGTAGTTTTCTGCAGGAAGACCGAAAGCGTCGTATCCCATCGGATGAAGAACATTGTAGCCATTCATGCGCAAAAAGCGGCAGTAGATGTCAGTAGCTGTGTAGCCTTCTGGATGACCTACATGAAGTCCTGCTCCTGAAGGATAAGGGAACATATCTAGAACATAGCGTCGTTTTTCTTTTGGAATTGATTCATCTTCGACGGCACGGAAAGTTTTGTGCTCGTCCCAATACTTCTGCCATTTTGGTTCGATGTTCTGAAATGGATACATTTTGTAACTCCTGTATATTTAGCGCACGGATGCGCGTCATTTAATAGATAATGAATGTCACAAGTTTTTTGTACAAAAACTTGTTAGAAAAAATTACATGGATGTAATTTTTTCGTCGGATACATGATAAAATGCCTCTGATTCTTTAAAAATAATAGAAATATTTTATCAAAAACGGAGAAGTTTTTCTATATGGGCGAATGTTGAGTTCTGAAATTACAACTCGTATATGCCACATTTTGTGAAAAAGTCTTGTTTAATCCAAATAACCCGCAAATACCCAGCCTGTCGTTTCGTTCTCTGAGCGGTAACCTTCGACAAAAGAATCGTCGTTAACCATCTGAACGCGAACCCAGTTTGATTTTATTCCGCCGATTGAGGCTTCATTGTCTACTTCAAGAACTTTGACAAGCGTTCCTGTTCCAAGCGTGTAGAGATTTTCTGAACTTGTGCTTGGAGAAAAGTGCATTTTGAGGTTGCATACAGGATTTGCGTAGTCGCCTTCTTTTAAGACGTGACTTTTTCCTTTTGGCTCACCGTGTTTTGTCCATTCATAGCTGAACTCATACGGATTGCCTTTGCTCTGTTTGTATGATATCCAGTCATTTTGCGTTACTGTGTCATAATCTTTTTCATAGACATAGGTGCAAATGCCGTTCTTGGTAAAATAAAACGAGCCTGTGCCTGTAGGACCTCCGTCCGTGTCGCAGAACTCATATTCCAGAACTTTTTCAAGCTGTGCTCCTGAATCGTACAGCTGCATAGTGTAGATTATGTGTTTTGAGGCTCCTCCGCCTTGTCCGCCGTGGAACTGGATTTCATTCACAAACGGAACTGGTTTTTCCATGTTGAGCGGGTACAAAAGCCTGAGCCAGCCATCTGTTTGAATAGCTATATCATATTTTTTGCCCTTACTGTCTATGACTCCTGCTTTAATCATACTGTATCCGCCTTTCAAGCCTGCTATCTCATATGTGAACCAGTTATTGAGGTATTTTTCAATATCTTCTTTTTGAGGATTTTGCCATCCGTCCTTGCCGCCGTTCGGCGCGTTATATGTATGAAGTGCCTGCTGGCAATACAGGGACATATTGCCTCCATTGCCGTCGCTCACGCTCGAAATGTTGCCCTCTTCTGTTATGTCTAAACCTCGGATTAAACCCCATGCAACCGTAGATTCGTCAATGAATGCTGATGCCCGATAGATAGGGTAAAGGACAGTGAAGTCAGTTAATCCGCCACCGTAAGCAACCACCTCTTCCAGTTTAATTTTTGTTCCTGCTTTTATCTTCATAAGATAATTGTAAGAGCCGTATGTTTCAGGCAGCAACAAAAATGGGCAGTCTTGAATAGTTACGGCATTTTTACGTTCAAAGTCATTGCAGCAATAGTTCGGCATCACAAAATCGTAACCTTGGTAGACTCGTTCCCATTGCCATTCATTTTCTTTAGTCATGTAATCGTTAATAAAGTCCGAAATGAAAAAATCTGCTTTATAAGGTTCTGTTTCGCTTATTAGAGAAAGAATTTCGTCAGAAGACAAAGTTGGAGTTTTCTCCAGATAGCCAGAGAAGACCCAGCCATATTCAGGCTCTCTGCTTTTCCACTCTGCTGTGTCAAGTATGATTTTTACCCATGGGGCAGTAATTCCGTCAATCGTGTCTGTTTTGCCAAATTCTTCCAGAATAACATATTCTCCGTGCTTTAAGCCGCATCGCCGTTTTGCCCCCTGCGTTGGCTCTTCCCTGACTGTAAGACCTTCTTTTGAGTTCACATACATTCCTTTGAGCCGCTTGCCGTCTTTATAAAAGTTGTCTCTTGAATTGAGAAAAGACAATGTTGTAACGGTCTGCTGCGGAATTTCTGTAAAGTCATAGATTGCACAGGCTGATGTCAACTGAATATACTTTTCGTAATCGTACGAGCCTTTTGAAAAGTACAATGTATAAGGTGCCGTATATTCATTTTCTCTGCTATAAGGCAAAAGCGATGAGGAATAAAAAACATAATCTTTTGAAGTTAAGCAATCGCCTCCGCAGAGCTTGCTTGCGGCGTTAAAAGTTTCCCGTGCTTTCCAAAACTGAAAAAGTTCTGCAATTGACGGAATATACCAGCCTTGAGCGAAAGGACTCCCGTTCACACGGCTGTTTTTTTCGCTTGCATAATGATTTACAAAATAAAAAGATGGATAAAATGGAGAATCCCCGTTTGATAAAGATTCTATTTCATCTGTTTTATCTTCAAAATTATTGCTTATAAGATAATCCTTTACAGCTTGAAAATTTTTGCTTCCGTCAAGATTTCCAGTAAAAGAGTAATTTCCTTCTTCTCCATTAATCGCACATTCCAGAGACTTTATCTCTTTGTAACCAATATTTTCATCGGAACTCCAGATGACATCCCTTTTAATAGAAAGCCCCACGCCTAAAATTCGCTCACGTCCGTCATTGGAACATTCTGTGCCCGTGTAAAAAATCACGGCGATTGCGTTGTCTTTCTGTTTGTCTGTAAGCGTAACGCTCAGCGAGTAAGCTGTAGCCGAACCGTCGGCAAACACAATGTCGCCAACGCTGTCAGGGCAGGATTTTTCGCCAAGAAGTGTAACAGGCTCTGCCTTTTCCGCCATTTCATGGTATTTCTTAAGCGCAGCTTCTCTTTCGGCTTCGCTCAGCTTTGGAATCTCCCTTATGTATGTGGCAGAATCCTGCTCGCTTTTTTTGGAGCAGGAAGCAAAATACAGCGTTGTTGTTACTAAGACTAAAATTATTGCAATGATTGCGTGAACTTTCATTTTTCTCGTTTTCCTAACTCTATTGTAGTATTTTTTGTAGAAAAAATCTATTTTATGTAGTTATTTGCTCCGTGTTGAAAAAATTGCTTTTATATTGTAATATGCGGCATAATACAAGACGCTTTGCTTATTGCTATGCTCTTGAAAAAGTCTAGGACAGGAGTACAGAAAATATGGCTGTAGCAATAGGTTCTAATGAATTATTAAAAATATTGGCAGCAACACCAGCTGAGCAGAACATAATGCTTACTGGACGACACGGAATAGGAAAATCACAGATACTCGAAAAATATTTTACCGAGAAAGGCGAGAAGGTCGTAATCCTTTTTTTAGGGCAGATGAGCGACCCTGGCGACCTTATCGGACTTCCTCACATCGATGAGAATACAGGAAAAACTGACTTTATCCCGCCTTATTGGTTCCCGACAGACGGCAAGCCCGTCGTTCTTTTCTTGGATGAGCTTAACCGTGCCCGCCCAGAAGTCCTGCAGACAATTATGGACTTGACTTTGAACAGAACGCTTGCAGGAAAAAAACTGCCAGCAGGAAGCCGTGTAATCAGCGCGGTGAACGACGGTGAGGAATATCAGCTCACAGACCTTGACCCAGCCCTTGTAAGCCGCTTTAACATATACGAATTCCGCCCGACCGTGGAAGAATGGCTTTTGTGGGCTGCAAAGAGCGGTATTGACCAGCGTGTAATCGATTTTATCAGCGAGAATCCAGAGATGCTTGACGGCGCTGCGTTCCGCCGTGAAGACCAAGGCTTGGAGAAGACCCCTGACCGCCGTGCTTGGGAACGTGTCTCAAACGTGATAAAACAATGTTCGGTTGATGATTTCCTAAAAAAAATAATCGCAGGAATCGTTGGTATGGGAGCCGCTGCAAAGCTCTTTGAGTCAATCTCTAAGCACCGCCTGCTTTCTGCAAAAGAAATCCTTTGCGGTAACTTTGTAAAATTGAAGGGTACTATCGAAAAATACAATACGCCTGACCTTGCGACTATAAACGAGTCTCTGTTCCGTTTCATTGAGGCGGAAAGCTACGAGAAGGGTGACATAAAGAAAATTGCAGAAAACTTAGAGTCTTATTTCCTTCTTATGGATGAAAAAGATTTGCGGGAAGCTCAGGCTCACTTTACGAATCTTTATACTTCATCAACGTACAAAAACACCGTTGTCTTCATTATGGGTAACTGTGGAAAACTTTATAACAAAATGATGGAGTTTATTCGTTCTATATAGAATAGAAATTTGCGATGAAAACTGAGTTTGCAGAAGAAACAATCAAGAAGCTTACTGAAAACTGGTTCCTTTGCGAACCAATTCTTTTTTCTACATATTGTACGCACCTCCTTGTGCCTAATGATAAAATGCACGTGCCGTTCAGAACAGGAAAAAGAAAGATTGAATATTCAGAAAAAATCTTGAAAGGAATGGACGAGCATTTAATAGAAGAATTACTCAAAGTTGAGGTCTTAAGGATTTTGCTTAAGCACCCTTATCAAAGGCAGCCTCTTGCTCCAATAGCAGAGCTGCTGACAATGGCCAGCAATGTTACTATAAATGACGTCAACCCAATCAGCAAGCACGCCCAGTTCTTTTTGCATGGACTTGAGTATGACCTGCCTGAGAATCTTTGTTTTGAGGAATATTACGAGCAGCTTAAGGGCTTTTTTAAGCCTTCAAAAATTTCTTTGCAGATTAATGTATCAGACTTAGAGCAACTGAATACGCAGGGGGCTGATAACAGCGTTAGCTCTGGCGGACAACAAAGTGCTGAGTCTCAAGACCCAGCGACTATTTCCCAATGCCACTCCGCAGAACTTTCTGCTCTTTGGGATGAAGATGAAGAGCTGTGCATTTCTATAAACAAAATTATCGAGGAGGCTGAGTTTTCTAATAACTGGGGCTCTCTTCCGTTGGCCGCTGTATCTCTGATAAAGGCAAGCCGTTTTATAGAAATGGATTATAGGCGTATGCTCAGCTATTTTAAGACTTCTGTAATTTCAAGCAAACGAAATCTTACGAGAATGCGTCCTAGCCGCCGTTACGGTTTTGCGGCAATGGGAAGCCGTTACGCTCTTTCAACAAATCTTTTGATAGCCGTTGACGTAAGTGGCTCTGTAAGTGATAAAGCCCTTGGGAATTTCTTTTCGGTAATCAACCGCTTTTTCAAATATGGAATCGAAAATCTTGATGTCATTCAGTTTGACGCAGAATTAGCGACCAAGCAAGCTATACCAATGAGAAAGGCTAAGTCCACAGTAAAAATCTTGGGACGGGGCGGAACGAATTTTCAGCCGGCGGCAGATTTTTATTGCAGCCATCCCGAATATGACGGTCTCATTTACTTTACAGATGGCTGTGCACCACCACCGACATTCAACACAAAACGCCCGATTGATGTGCTATGGGTTTTATGTGGCAAAGCTGAGTACGAGGAATGCAAAGGCTGGATAAAGGAAATAAAACGCAACAGGGCGACTTATATACCAAGCCCAAAATAAGCTAGTTTGGGTTGTTATTCCGAAAGGCTGAAGTCAGTCAGATACTCGATTTTTTTGAGCTCTTCAAGCAAATTTATGAATTCGTCCTTTTTTGGTGCGTTTACCGAGTAGAAAAGGTTCGTCGTGTGGTTTGTAAAATTCCTGTGCATATTAAAGTCTGTCACTATGAAGCCTGTTTTTTCTATAAGTTTTCGCAGTTGTTTCATGTCGATGTCGTCAGTAGTAAACGTAAACTGCAATTTTTTTGCTCTTGCCGCAGGAAACCAACGTTCTTCAAATTTTTCAAGGATAATCAAGGATAAGAGCCCGCCCAGCAAGACCGTGAACGAAGGAATATAAAGTCCCGCGCCTATTGCAAGACCTACAGCGGAGGCTGTCCAAATGATTGCGGCGGATGTAAGCCCCTTGATATTCATTCCTTGCCGCATGATTGCGCCACCGCCCAAAAAGCCGATGCCGCTTACAACACCTGCCGCAATACGCGAAGGGTCTCCAGTCCCAAATCCCATGCAGACGATGTAGAAAGACAAAATACCGAGAAGGGTAGAGGAGATGCAGATTAGAATCAAAGTCCTTAAGCCGACCGCTCTCTGGCGGGATTTCCGTTCCCAGCCCAAGAGAAAGCCGGCACAAAAACTTAGGGCGATTCTAAAAATGCAGACCAGAACAAAGTCAGTACCAAATGTCATGAGAAAAATCCACCAAAGCCGCCCGGAGTTCTAGAACCAGCCTTAATCCAAGACAGCTTTTGTTTTGGAGTAAGAGGTCGTTTCAAAGAATCTAGTGAGTCAATGTATTCAAAAAGCCATGAAGCGAGAGCCGCGTCTTTGGGAGTATATTCGTTTCCAGGCTCGCTCATTACCAAAAGCGGATGAATATCCTCCGACTCGTAGAGCGTTGCTGCCGTATTCTCCGCATAAGACTTGAAAGCCCCTGCCGCTGCCGATATTAGAGGAGAAGAAATCGTTGAAGATGTTCTGCCTGTCATGGAAACTATGCTTTCTGATAAGGATGTATTTGGCTTGAACAAAAAAATAAGCCTTGTGGGGTGCTTTTCCGCTGCGTTTGCGTTTATCTTTTGGACGCGGGCTACAATCTCCATTGTAAGATATTGATAGCTTGCAATCAGCTCTTCTATTATCTTTATGTTTTCTGATGTATTTACCATTGAGCCGTATTTTGAGACAAAATAGGTTTCGTCAAAAATAAGCACGCACTCGTCAAGATATGTGAACTCGTTAAGGCATTTGAGAAGAAGGTTCCTTGACGAAAGCGCGGACGGCCTGTTCCATACTACTGTGGTTATTCCGTTCGGAACCATCTCGCTGTCATCAGAGTCCGACGAATTATGTGTTTTTGTTATGATTATTTTTCTTTGTTTTGAAGCTGCGCCCGATGCAAAATCATTTCCAAGAGGCACTTCTTTTCCCGCGATGAGTAGATTTTTTTCCATGATATTTTCATTATATCACAAATAAAAAAAATTGATACCCTTTTATCTGTCCCAAATATTTTTAGGATTTTACGAAGCTTTGTGCAAGAATGTAATTCTGATATAAAACATTTCTTTTGTATTTCGTTTGTACGCACGAT
>CADCRJ010000253.1 GCA_902803735.1 uncultured Spirochaetaceae bacterium | reverse complement strand
TAACGGCATTGAAAAGCCAGTAAGCTTTGATGTAAAGGATTTGGGCGGACGCAGCATGGAAATAGTCCAGTCACTTGCTAAATGGAAGCGCGTAAAAGTCACGGACATGAAGCTTCTTCCTGGATTCGGCATCTACACAGATATGAACGCTATCCGCCCTGACGAAGAACTTGATAACATTCACTCTCTATACGTTGACCAGTGGGACTGGGAAATGGCAATCGACGAAAATTCACGTACTGTCGCATTCCTAAAAAGCGTGGTCACAAGAATTTACAAGTGTCTCAAAAGAACAGAATTTTTTGTCTATGACCGCTGGGACAAAATCAGACCAATTCTCCCAGAGAATATCACTTTTATTTTTGCAGACGAATTGCAGAAACAATATCCAGAGCTTACCCCTAAACAGAGAGAATTCGAGGTCTGCAAGAAATACGGAGCAGTCTTCATTATCGGTATTGGAGGAAAACTTCCAGACGGCACAATCCACGATGGTCGTTCCCCTGACTACGACGACTGGATTACAGAGACTGGAGACGGTCACAGGGGCCT
Source organism: uncultured Spirochaetaceae bacterium (assembly GCA_902803735.1). GTDB lineage: Bacteria > Spirochaetota > Spirochaetia > Treponematales > Treponemataceae > Treponema_D. Next base: position 14,756 of record CADCRJ010000253.1, on the reverse strand, counting down.
TAACGGAGACCTTCTCGTATGGAACCCAGTCCTCAACAACTCGTTCGAGATTTCTTCAATGGGTGTACGCGTTGACCCAGCTTCGCTCCATGCCCAGCTCGAAGAGCGCAACTGCCTTGACAGAGAAAAGCTTCCATTCCACAAACGCTTGCTGGAGAACGGACTTTCGCTCACACTTGGTGGCGGTATAGGACAGAGCCGACTCTGTATGTTCTTCCTGAGAAAAGCACATATCGGTGAAATTCAGGTAGGTATCTGGAGCGAGCAGGACAGAGCCGCTTGCAAAGCCAAAGGAATAAACCTTCTCTAAATCCTTGCGGTGCAGTATTTTGGAGCATCTCTAAAAACTCGCGTTCGGCGATTTTTTAGAGACTGCCAGCACCGTAAGTCTAAAAACTCTTTTTGAGGTGCCCATAAACACATGAGCAACAAAGAATCTTCAATAAAATTTGCAGACGCAGAAAGCCTGCTTGAAAATTTCGCCCGCCAAGGAATCACAGAATTCACTTTGCAGGATGAAAATATTCTGAACCACAAAGGCAAGCTTTTAAAATTTTTGCAGAGCATAGCGGAAAAAGCCCCTGACCTTTTTCTTACGTTGCCAGTAAAAGCAGACATACTGGATATGGATGTGTGCAAGGCAGTCGCAAGCCTGTACTGTACGCTTGAAATTCCTCTTATCGGAACGAGCAAAGGCGGCACATACCTTTTTGACAAAAAATTTTACTCACGCAGAGCTCAGATGCTGAATAATCTAGGGCTTGTCTTTGGCTTTGATCTTGATTTTGCAGCAGAAAGCGGGGACTCGGTAAAACAGTTTCGGGACAGGCTGGACTTTGCTGTGTCCTTGTACCCAAACAACATTGACTTTCCTCAGCTTGCCCCAGACTCTGGTGCGAGACAGCCTTCTCCAAGCGCGACATTCTCAACGCAGGACATTCGCATGACAAAAGAAACAGCAGCGGCTTGCGAAGCTTTCTACAGCTACGGTCGTGCAGTTACATGGTTTCTTTCATTGCTCAGACCGCTCAAAATGACACCATCCCGCTTTTTTCAGGACTTTGCGGAATGGCAGAACATCAACAACTGTGGCAAGAACTCAGGCTGGAACGCCGCCACGGCAGAGCATGAGGAAATAGAGAAAATGCAGCTTGCGTTCGTAAAATTCAAGCTGGAAGAAAAAAACAAGAGCCAGCTTTATTCTGCGGCAAAGGACATTATCTGTCTGAACGGTGCTTTTTCGCGCTGTTATGGCGAGAACAAGACCACTGAGCTTACATTGAGCTACAATCCAGAGGACGTACTGAGCGGCGAGAGCCAGAACATTCAAGCCTTTGTGGACAATGTTATGATGGAAAACTGCAAGGTTCGAGTTTTTCCGACTGATGACGGAGCTGATTTTAAGGTTTTGAATTAGACTCAGCTTCTATAACAGATTTTTAACGAAAAAGCAAGAAAATTAAAAAAAATTTGTTGACGATTCAAAGAGCTTTTCATTATTTTATTTATAAAGAATAACGGATTCAAAGGAAACGATATGAGTAAAGATAAAAAAGAAAATGAGAACGTAGCAGAGGAAGCATCGGCTAAGGAACAAGAGGAAAGCTCAACTGAAAGCCAGACAGAGGAAACTTCTTCTGAAACTCAGTCATCCGAAAATTCTGGTACACAAAGTGCCGAGACTGCTGCTGAAAATGCAGAATCTGCAAAGCAGGAAAAAGCTGAGACTGCGGAAGAGAAAATCGCTCGTCTCGAAGCTGAAATTACAGATTTAAAGAACCAGATGTTGTACAAGGCTGCTGAAAATGACAACTGGCGCAAACGTATGATGCAGCAAAAAGACGAGGCTGTTGCTTACGCAAACGCAAGCCTTCTAAGCGATTTGCTTGACAGCCTTGATAACTTTGACCGCACGGTTGAGGCTGCAAAAAATGCGACAGACCCAAAAGCCATTGCGGACGGAGTTTCAATGGTAAACAAGAGCTTGGTCAGTATGCTTGAAAATAAGTACAATCTGGTCGGCTACGGTGCTGTTGGCGACGCCTTTGACCCAGACATTCACGAGGCAATCGGAATGCAGCAGGGTGATGTAAAGGAAGAACAGCTTGCTGCTGTTTACCTCAAAGGCTACAAACTCAAAGACAGAGTTATAAGACATGCAAAGGTCATGGTAATAAAACCCGCTGAATAATGCGGAATATAGCGTGAATTAATAGGAGATAAATAAAATGGGAAAAATTATTGGTATTGACTTGGGAACAACAAATTCCTGCGTTGCTGTTATGGAAAACGGATCACCTGTAGTAATCCAGAACTCAGAGGGTGGACGTACAACACCTTCTATCGTTGGTTTCACAGCAAAAGGCGAGCGTATCGTTGGTCTTCCTGCAAAAAACCAGATGGTAACAAACCCAAAGAACACAGTATATTCTATCAAACGTTTCATCGGACATCGTTTTAGCGAACTCTCTGGAGAAGCTAAACGAGTTCCATACGCAATAAAAGACAATGGACAGGACGTTCGCGTTGAAGTTACAGAGAACGGAACACAGAAAGAATTCAGCCCACAGGAAATCTCTGCTTTCATTTTGCAGAAAATGAAGAAAACTGCAGAGGATTACCTCGGACAGGAAGTTACAGAAGCTGTTATTACAGTTCCTGCTTACTTCAACGATGCACAGCGTCAGGCTACAAAGGATGCTGGTAAAATCGCTGGTCTCGACGTAAAACGTATCATCAACGAGCCAACAGCAGCTTCACTTGCATTCGGTTTTGACAAAGACCAGAAAACAGAGAAAACAATCGCCGTATACGATTTGGGTGGTGGTACATTCGATATTTCAATCCTTGAACTTGGTGACGGAGTATTTGAAGTAAAAGCTACAAACGGTGATACACACCTTGGTGGCGATGACTGGGACCGCGCAATCGTAAACTGGCTCATCGACAGTTTCAAGACAGATACAGGAATCGATTTGAGCGGAGACTCAATGGCTTTGCAGCGTTTGCGCGAGGCTGCTGAAAACGCAAAAATCAGCCTTTCTAACCAGACTAGTGTTGATATCAACCTTCCGTTCATCACAGCAGATGCAACAGGTCCAAAACACTTGCAGAAGTCACTTACTCGCGCACAGTTCGAGCAGATGACAGACGACTTGTTCGAGCGCACAAAGGAGCCATGCCGCAAAGCAATGGCAGACGCTGGCATCACAGCAGACAAAATCGACGAGGTTCTCCTTGTTGGTGGTTCTTCTCGTATGCCAAAAGTACAGGAAATCGTTAAGGCTATCTTCGGAAAAGAAGGTTCAAAAGGTGTTAACCCAGATGAAGCCGTTGCAGTTGGTGCAGCAATTCAGGGTGGTGTTCTTGCAGGAGACGTTAAAGACGTTCTTCTTCTTGACGTTACACCTCTTTCATTGGGTATTGAGACAATGGGTGGAGTATTCACAAAACTCATTCCTCGAAACACTACAATCCCAACAAAGAAGAGCCAGATTTTCTCTACAGCAGCAGACAACCAGACAGCCGTTACAATTCACGTATTGCAGGGTGAACGCGAGATGGCAAGCCAGAACCGCACTCTTGGCAACTTCAACCTTGAGGGAATCCCAGCAGCTCCTCGTGGAGTTCCACAGATTGAGGTTTCATTCGACATCGATGCAAACGGTATCGTGCACGTATCGGCAAAAGATATGGGAACTGGAAAAGAGCAGCACATCCAGATTACTTCTTCAAGCGGCTTGAGCGAAGACGAGATTAACCGCATGGTTAAAGACGCAGAGGCTCACGCAGAGGAAGATAAGAAAGCTCGTGAAGCTGTTGACGTTCGCAATGAAGCAGACAGCCTCATCCATGGAACAGAGAAAACTCTCAAAGACCTTGGAGACAAAGTAAGCGGAGCTGACAAACAGGCTATCGAAGATGCTACAGCATCATTGAAGAAAGCTTTGGAAGGCAACGACATCAATGAAATCAAGGCTAAGACAGAAACCCTCAAACAGGCTTCTTACAAGATTGCTGAAGAGCTTTACAAACAGCAGGGCGCACAGGCAGGAGCAGCAGGTGCTGGTGCTCAGGCTAACGCAAATGCAGGTGCCTCAGCAGGAGCATCAAACAACGCAAGCGGCTTTAACAAAGGCAGCGCAGACGACGTTGAGTTTGAAGTTCACGACGACAAATAAATCGGTGAACGCCGGAATCTAAAAAATCCGGTTTTTCCCCACGAATTCACCCCTTCTCTTGTGAAGGGGTGTTTTTTCTTATACAATAGGAGCGGTTCGTGGCAAGCTCCACAGATTCAGTCCGTTTTTAGGAAGTAAAACATGGCATCAAAACGTGATTATTACGAAGTTCTTGGAATTGAGAAAAACGCATCAAAAGACGACATAAAAAAAGCATACCGAAAACTTGCCGTCAAATATCATCCAGACAGGAATCCAGGCAATAAAGAAGCAGAGGAAAAATTCAAAGAGGCAACAGAAGCTTACGAAGTGCTTTCTGATGACCAGAAACGACCTATTTACGACCAGTACGGATTTGCAGGACTGGACGGAATGGGCGGCGGTGGCGGTCAAGGATACAGCCACGCATTCAACGATTTCAGCGACCTGTTCGGCGGAATGGGTGGCGGATTCGGAGATATATTCGAGAATCTCTTTGGCGGCGGCTCAAGGCGCAGGTCTCCTACAGACCCTGCACAGGGTGACTCGTTGCGCTATGATTTGAACATAAAATTCAAGGATGCCGTATACGGAACAAAGGCAGAGATAAAATTCCGCCACAACGAGGTCTGCTCAGAATGTCACGGAACAGGTGGCGCACAAGGCTCTACTCGCAAGACTTGCCCTACTTGTAACGGTATGGGACAGATTCGCAGGAGCGCAGGATTTTTCGCTGTACAGCAGCCTTGTCCTACTTGCGGCGGTGCAGGAACCGTAATCGACAAACCTTGTTCAAAATGCCGTGGCAGCGGATTCGAGCAAGTTTCTAAGGCAATGACACTTACAATTCCAGCCGGAGTTGACGATGGCAAACGCATAGCAATTCCTCGGATGGGCGATGCCGGTGCAAACGGTGGTCCTGCAGGCGATTTAATCGTTATCCTTCACGTGGAGCCGCATGAATACTTTGAGCGAGACGGCTTTGATTTGTACTGTGCCGTACCAGTAACATTCGCTCAGGCAGCTCTCGGCGTAACGATGAACATCACATCGCTCGATGACAAGAAAATTGAGTTCAAGCTTCCTGCTGGAACAACGAACGGAAAAATCTTCAAGATTAAGGGCGAAGGTGTTCCTGTAACAAATTCAACAAGAAAAGGTGATTTGTACGTAAAGATTCTTGTTCAGGTTCCAACAAAAATGACTAGCGAGCAGAAAAAACTGCTTGAGGAATATGCAAAAATCGAGAACGCGACAAAATCTCCAGCTTGCGTAAAACTTTCTTCTTTGCGGTAAAATATGAGACTTCCGCAGGGTTTTGAGGAATACACTGACCTTCAGTGTGACAGGCTTTCTTTTCTTCAAGATTATCTTGCACAAAAAGGCGTGCAGACTTCTGTCGTTCCGCTGAACGGCAGAAAACATCTGTACGTCAATTTTCCGTCTACTTCTTACGACCCTACATTTAAAATAAAGACCGTTATAACGCATTATGACCGCGTACCGAATTCTCCAGGTGCAAACGACAATAGCGCTGCAAATTTCTGCGTGGCAGATTTTGCAGCCCGCCTGATTGCCCGCCCGAATTTAACCCACAATGTAAGGATTTTTTTTACCGATGGCGAGGAGCTGGGCGAGAAAGGCGTATTTGAGCAGGGAGCCTACAAGCTTGCGGAACTGTTCAAAAAAATGGGAATCACCCATGATGATGTTTACGTTTTTGATGCCTGTGGGCGGGGAACCGTACCAATTCTTGCAAGAGCAGGGCTTGAGGTAAAATCAAATTCCGCATTCAAGAGACAGTTCAACGATTTATACTCCCGCACGGAGAACCTTTTGAGAAACGTATGCACGAATTCATGGATGTCGTTGCCAGTTCCATACAGCGACAACGCGGGTTTTCTCGCATGCGGGATTCCTGCAGTGGCAATAACTTTCTTGCCAAAAGAGGAAGCGGGGCTTTACTACAAGAACCTAATGACCGACCCGAACCTTGAGAAAGCCATTATGAATTGCGATATAGCTTCATCTGGCGGAACAATACAAAAATTCAAATATAAAGAAAAAATGCCTATGACATGGCGTATGTTCCACACAATCTACGACAACGTAATGAGCCTTTCAGAAGAAAGCTTTCCGCTGCTTGGACAGCTTTTGGACGAAATCGCTTCTCAAAGAACCTTAGCTTGACTCGCCATTAAACTATTGTATTTTTTTGCATAAAATACTATGATAATTGCATAAATATTCAATTTTCATTGCATCTTATATAAAGCGAGGTTTTATATGGCAAAAGAAAAAGTTATTCTTGCATATTCAGGCGGATTGGACACGACAGTTATTATCCCGTGGCTCAAAGAAAACTATGATTACGATGTAATCGCTGTATGCGTTGACGTCGGACAGGGCGATGACTGGGAGCCTATAAAAGCTCGCGCTCTCAAAACTGGCGCATCTGCTTGTTATGTTGTAGATGCCCGCGAAGAATATATTGAGGAATACATTTGGCCAGCTGTAAAGGCTAATGCAGTTTACGAAGATGAATATCTTCTTGGAACTTCTACTGCACGTCCTCTTATCGGAAAAATTCTTGTAGAGTACGCTCGTCAGGAAGGTGCCGTAGCAATCTGCCACGGTGCGACAGGAAAAGGAAACGACCAGGTTCGCTTTGAGCTTGCTATAAAAGCATTTGCTCCAGACCTCAAAGTTATCGCAGCTTGGCGTGACGACAAATGGAACATGGACAGCCGCGAGGCAGAAATAAAATTCCTTGAGGACAGAGGTCTTGAAGTTCCTATGAAAAAAGACCAGTCTTATTCTCGCGATGAGAACATCTGGCACCTCTCTCACGAGGGACTTGAGCTTGAGAAGACTGAGAACGAGCCTAACTACAAGCACATGCTTCAGAACACAGTAGTTCCAGAAGAAGCTCCTGCAGAAGGCGAGTACGTTACAATCGACTTCGAGAAAGGTATCCCTGTCGGCTTGAACGGCAAAAAAATGGGTGCATTGGAGCTTCTCAGCGAGCTTAACAAAATTGGCGGTCGCAATGGCGTTGGTCTTGCAGACATCTGCGAGAACCGCTGCGTAGGAATGAAGAGCCGCGGAGTTTACGAGACACCGGGCGGAACAATCCTTTACTTCGCTCACCGCATGATGGACCACATCTGCCTTGACCGCGACACATATCACTTCAAGCAGCAGATTTCTTTGCGCCTTGCAGAGCTTATCTATGACGGAAAAGTTTTCACTCCGCTTTATGATGCGCTCATGGCATTCGTTGACTCAACACAGAATACAGTAACTGGCTGGGCAAAAGTTAAGCTCATCAAGGGACAGATTCGTGCGGCTGGCTCACACTCAAAATACAGCCTTTACAACGAGAGCATCGCTTCGTTCACAACAGGCGAGCTTTACAACCATAAGGACGCACAGGGCTTTATCACTTTGTTCGGTTTGCCTTTGAAGGTAAGAGCAATGATGGAGCAGCAGGTTGGAGAAGGACAGGCAATCGCTGAAAGCAAGAGCTTAAAAAAACGCCCAACAGAGTAAGTCTTAAATAAAGCAAAACAGACTATAAAATCGAATGTAGAGTTTTAGAAACTTCGTTTCAGAAACGAAGTTTCAGTCAAAACTCTACATTCGACCTCTAATCTTATCTTAAAAATTCGTTTTATTGTATTTTTATACTGTTTTTATACTACAAAATTTATTATTATGAACTTATGAATAGGTTGCGGTGCGGTGCTTTCGTTTTCTCTTCATTATTTCTAGTCGTATGTCTCTCAACAAAAACTCCTTCATATTCCATTGTCCGACAAGAAGAAAAACTTGACTACATAGTCTCAAAAATTGAGTACCCGAATTTCTCAGACAACAAATACACCGCATTAAACAAAGAGATAAAAAAATGTTCCGTTGACACTTATCAAGAATTCAAGAATGAAAGCATACGAATGCGAAAAGCATTGCAAATGCAGGCTGTAAGCGAATACATTGTCTCAACAGACGAAGTTTCCGCAGAAAACAATATCGTAAGCGTCTTGCTGGAGACCTCTGAATTTCAAGGCGGAGCTCATCCGAACAAACTTCTTAACTCATTTAATTTTGACTCGTACAGCCAGAAATTTGTAAAGATTACAGACATCACTGGAATGTCTTTAAAAGAAATCTCCGCACTCGCAAGAAAGCAGCTTAAAGCAAAGCTCATTACAGGAAAGAATCTTACAAACGACGAAAAACTTTGGCTTGAACAAATGATTGATGACGGCACGGAACCACAAGAAAGGAATTTCTCGACATTTTTATGCAAAAAGAATGAAGTAATCATCTATTTTGAGCCTTATTCCGTAGCACCCTATGTTTATGGAACACAGACAGTATCGATTCAAAGGCGATAATTAAATTTCTACAAAAGCAATTTTTCTATTGCTTATATTCTTACATTGCCGTATAATTTTCTGTATATTTATGCAAATCACTTAGAAAGGAGTGAATATTTATGCAATTTAGTTTTATTGATGGTGGCGTTACAGCAGCACTGGGATTTACTGCGAATGGCGTTCTGAACAAAATTAAGGCAAGCAGGAAAACTAATGATACTGCTCTCATTTATAGTGAAAAAATGTGCAACGCAGCAGGCGTATTCACACAAAACCGAGTAAAAGCAGAATGTGTAAAACTTACAAAAGCCCATGTCTCAGACGGAAAGGCACAGGCTGTAATTGCAAATAGTGGAAACGCAAATGCTTGTACTGGCGTACAGGGCTATGAAAACGCAAAAAAAGAGGCCGAGGCTGTTGCAAAAAAATTCGGCATACGCGCAGAGGATGTGCTTGTATGCTCAACAGGCGTAATAGGGCAGCAACTTCCAGTCGAGAAAATCCTTGACGGACTTGATACGCTCGCTGCCGGTCTTTCAAAAAAAGGACACGAAGAAGCACGTATCGCAATTATGACAACAGATACAAAATACAAGGAAGTTGCTCTAGAAACAGAGATTGGCGGTAAAAAAGTTCGCATGGGAACAATGGCAAAAGGCTCTGGTATGATTCACATCAACCTTGGAACTATGCTCGGATTCATAACCACGGACTGCGCAATCTCTGCTCAGATGCTCGAAAAAGCGCTCAGGGCTTCTGTAGCCGGCACTTACAACTGCGTATCGATTGACGGCGACACATCAACAAACGACACATTGCTGATTCTCGCAAACGGCATGGCAGAAAACCCAGAAATCACAAGCGAGGGCGAAGACTTTGACAAATTCGTCGCAGCCTTGAACGCACTCAACGAGCAAATGGCTATGAAAATCGCGGCTGATGGTGAAGGTGCAGGACATCTCATTACTTGCAACGTAACAGGTGCAGACACCGTTGAGAATGCAAGAGGTCTCGCAAAAGCTGTAATCTGCTCAAATCTTGTAAAGGCGGCTTTCTTTGGTGCGGACGCAAACTGGGGAAGAATCCTCGATGCAATGGGCTACTCAGGCTTTTTCTTTACGCCAGAGAAAACCAGCGTCTCATTTGTGAGCAGAACTGGGGCAAAACGTTATTTTGAGGCAGGTAGCACAAATGGTGGCGACGAACGCACAATCAAGGTATTTGACCACGGCGTTCCTTTGAATTTCGACGAAGACCTTGCAAAAAAAATTCTTTCTGAAGAATCAGTAGGAATTCTTGTAGAGCTTGAAGACGGAAACGCAAACGGAACAGCATGGGGCTGTGACCTCACTTATGACTATGTAAAGATTAACGGTGACTACAGAACGTAATCCCCTACTTAGTCCACAAAATTTGAGAAATAAGGAATTAATATGTCTGACGAAATGGTAAATGACCCAAGACTTGATAACGAACATTGGGCAGGTGTACTTGTACAGGCTCTCCCCTACTTCCGCCACTGGGTAGGCAAAACTGTTGTTGTAAAATACGGCGGAAACGCAATGCTCAACGAAGAGCTTAAATCTGCGGTCATGGAAGACATCGTACTTCTTAACACAGTCGGAATCCATGTCGTACTTGTTCACGGCGGCGGTCCAGAGATAAACCACATGCTTGAACGAGTCGGAAAAGAAAGCAAGTTCGTAAACGGCTTGCGATACACAGACGCAGAGACTATGGAAATTGTACAGATGGTGCTTACTGGCAAACTGAACAAAGACATTGTAGGCATATTGCTGCAAGAAGGTGGCAAGGCTGTAGGACTCTCTGGCGTTGACAGCGGATTGCTCCGTGCAAAGAAAATACAGAAAGACGGTGCGGACCTCGGTTTTGTAGGCGAAGTTACAGAAGTTCACCCAGAAATCGTCGAGTCGCTCATCAGCCAGGGGTTCATTCCTGTAATCTCGACAGTAGCATTGGGCGAACAGGGAGACATGAGCCGTTACAACATAAACGCAGACACCGCAGCCGCAAAGATTGCAGTAGCACTCAAAGCCGAGAAATTCGTTCAGCTGACGAATGTTCCTGGCGTACTACGCGATGTAAATGACCCACGCTCGCTTATCCAGCGGATTCACTTGAACGACGTACAGAAGTACATTGACGAAGGTGTAATCGCAGGTGGAATGATTCCAAAAATCGAGTGCTGCATGATGGCTCGCCAAGGCGGAGTACCACGTACCCACATCATCGACGGAAGGGTTCCTCATTCCCTTCTTATTGAGATGTTCTCTGACCGTGGTATTGGAACAATGATTTACTAACGGGTTCTCTAAAGACTTCGCTTTTTAGGGATGCCGTAAATTTATTAGAGAGGAATTTATGGGTTCAAAGACAGTTGTTAATAATTATGGAGCTTTTGACGTTGTAATGTCACATGGCAAAGGTTCGACCATGTGGGATGTAAACGGAAAAAAATATATAGATTTTCTTGCAGGAATCGCAGTAAACTCGCTCGGAACAGACTATCCGCCATTGGTCGAAGCTGTAAAAAAGCAGGCGGAGAAAACACTCCACGTCTGCAATTACTTTATGAGCGACGTTGGCGTTCAGTTTGCCGAGGAACTCTTAAAGGCTACTGGATTTGAAGGAATTTACTTTGGTAACTCAGGTGGCGAAGGAAACGAAGCCGCTATAAAGCTTGCCCGCAAATACGGACATATGAACGGCGGCGAGAAAAGGTATGTCATTTATACCTTGGAATCAAGCTTCCATGGTCGCACAATGGCAACCCTGACAGCTACAGGCCAGGACAAATTCCATCCAGATTACTTTGCACCTTATGTAGAGGGATTCAAAACAATAAAACCAAATGACTGGGAAGCAATTAAAACAGCTTTTGATGACACAACAGCAGCACTTCTTATTGAATGCGTTCAGGGCGAGGGCGGAGTAAACATCATAGACCCGGCATGGGCACAGGCTGCTGCCGACGCAGCACGCAAAGCAGGTGCAATCGTAATGGCAGATGAAGTTCAGACTGGATTCGGCAGGACAGGAACTTTGCTCGCTTCAGACGCACTCGGTTTCAAGCCAGAAGTAGTCTCATTCGCAAAGGGTGTCGCAGGTGGAATTCCTATGGGAGGCATTCTGTTCAGAGGAAAAGCAAACAACGTATTCAAGGCTGGCGACCACCAGTCAACATTTGCAGGAAACCCTCTCGCATGTGCCGCAGGACTGGTTGTTCTGCACGAGCTTTTAAAACCAGGATTCCTTGATTCCGTCACAGAAAAAGGCGAGTACATCAAAAAGACAGTCGCTTCATGGAACAACCCTAATGTAGGCGAGATTAGGGGCAAGGGGCTTATGATTGGCATTGACATCAACGACCCAAAAAGTGCTCTTGAGCTAGAGAAAAAACTGCTTGCAGCAGGTCTTTTGACATCAACAGCAGGAAGAAACACATTAAGACTTGTGCCTCCGCTAAACATCTCAAAAGAAGAAATTGACGAAGGCTTGGCAATTCTTAAACAGGAGCTTACAAACCTGTAAAAGGAACTGAAAAGCCTTTATCGCAACTCATTCATTTCTTGCGGCGTAAGGGGTCTATACTGCCCTGCCGCAAGATTTTTGTCTAACAAAAGCCCCGCAACAGACAGCCTGTGCAAGGAGACGACCTCGTTTCCAACAGCAAGGAACATTCTTCTCACTTGATGAAACTTTCCCTCGCTGACAGTAACTTCGCACTCGTTATCACTCAAAAAGCAAAGTTTTGCCCCGCAAACGTTCTGCTCAGGGGCTTTTTTTTCAGCAGGGAGCTTGAGTCCCTGCTCGAAACGTCTTACATAGCATTCCTGTGAAATACCGCCATCTTCCGCAAGCAAAGGCACAAAATCCCTGAGCACAGCCCTATAGGTCTTCTCGCAATGATACTCAGGACGTGCGAGCCTGCTTGAAAAAAAGCCATCGTTAGTAAGCAACAAAAGCCCCGAAGTGTCGCAATCAAGCCGCCCAACGGTATGAAGACGCTCACCACGCTTAGCGTCCTTTACAAGAGCCTGCAAATCATCAGACAGCAGAGAATATACAGTTTTATGGGAGTCTGAGACAGATGAACAAACATATCCAGCGGGTTTGTTCATCATAAGATAGATTTTTTGCATAGACAATAATGGAGGGGTTTGCAAACAAAGTTTGCACCCCTCCATTTATCAATTAGAAGCTTTCAAGAGTTTTCTTTATACGTGCAACAGATTCCTCAACGCCAAGAATCAAGATAGATCCAATGAGTGGCGGAGAAACGCGGCTTCCTGTAACAGCCATACGAATAGGCATCATAAAGTCACCAAGCTTAACTCCGATTGACTCTGCAGTTGACTTTGCAAGAGCCTCGCTTTCCTCGTGACCAAGAGAAGGAAGCTTCTCGACAAAGCCGATAGCAGCTTCAAGAACTTCCTTTGTCTTTGCAGCGTCAAGCTTTTTAGGAACAATCTGGTCAACAGGAAGCACAGCAGGCTTTGTGAACAAGAAGTGTACCATCTCGGCAGCATCGCACAAGAAGTGCAAACGCTCCTTGATAAGAGGCATAAGCTTCATAAGAGCAGCCTTTACATCAGCACTGCTCATTCCCATTGATTCATCAACGCACTCTGGCTCGCCAGCAGCATTGAGGCGAACGCCCGAATACTCAGGTCCGACCTTTGGTTTTGGCTGAGGGTTCTCAGGATTAATCTCCAAAGTTGCATCGCCTGTGCCAGTAATGAACGGAAGAGTCCACTTGTAAAGCTCCTCGTCAGAAAGCTGGCGGATATAGTTTCCGTTGTAATACTCAAGCTTTTTATAGTCAAATACAGCAGGAGACTTGTTGAGGTGCTCAAGCTTGAATGCCTTCGCAAGCTCTTCAAGAGTATAGAATTCCTTGCCCTCTTCATACGAACAACCGAGCAATGCCACATAGTTTACGATAGCCTGTGGCAAATAACCTCTGGCTCTGAACTCGTTGAGAGAAGTAGAGCCGTGCCTTTTAGAGAGTTTCTTTCCGTCTGAGCCGTTTACCATAGGCAAGTGACAGAATTCAGGATGCTCCCAACCAAAAGAGCGGTACATCTGAACGTGCAGAGGTGTTGAAGGAATCCATTCCTGAGCGCGCATAACGTGAGTAATCTTCATCAAGTGGTCATCAACGATGTTAGCAAGATGGTATGTAGGAAATCCGTCGCTCTTCAAAAGAACAGGGTCAGGAGAAATATCCTCGTTCTTCCACTCAATGTCACCAAGAAGGTGGTCATGGAAAGTAGTAGAGCCTTCAAGAGGAACCTTAAGGCGAATTACATAAGGCTTACCAGCGTCAAGGTTTGCCTTTACTTCCTCTGGAGTAAGATGGCGGCAGTTGCGGTCATAGCCAGGAGCCATCTTGTTTTCCTGCTGGATTTTGCGGATTCGGTCAAGACGCTCTGCATCGCAGAAACAATAGTAAGCCTCGCCGTTCTCAATAAGCTTCTGTGCATATTCCTTGTAAAGTGCAAAACGCTCGCTCTGAACATAAGGACCATACTCGCCGCCCTTTGAGCCACCCTCGTCCCAGTCAATGCCAAGCCAAGCCATTGTATCATAGAGGTTCTGAACATATTTCTCGTCAAAACGGGTGCGGTCAGTATCCTCAAGACGAAGAATGAATTTTCCGCCCTGAGAGCGTGCAAACAAATAATTGAACAATGCAGTGCGTACACCACCAATATGCTGCATTCCAGTTGGAGAAGGAGCATATCGAACACGTACTTCTTTAATATTTTCCATAATATCCTCTTTACTATAAAACAGTTTTCTTACAGCCTTATTTTAGTAAACTGCACCCTTTTGTACAACAACACAGCAAATAATTTGGAATATTCTTAATAATGCGTTATAATAAAAATGAGCGAACTTTTGCCATAAATAGTGGAGGCTAAAAATGTATAAGACACTTAATGAATGTATAGCAAACAACAAAGACTATTTTTATAAATTATTATGGTGTATAACTTTATATTTTATAATAGCTGCCATTACCTTCAATTTTTCCTCATGCAAGCAGCTTTTTGAAGGCGAAAACGACAAAGAAAGTGCATCCATTGTTTTACAGCTGCCCTCCACAAAACGTTCTCTCGGAGATACAGCACAAAACTATGCCGAGATAACCAAGCACTATGAGGTAAGTTTCATTCGCTCTGGAATT